>NZ_JCABYM010000112.1:8155-25972 GCF_059499385.1 Limnoglobus sp.
GGCGGCTATATGACAACGTTCCTTCGCCACGGGGTCTGTCGCCGCGCCCCGCTCAACTCGCGCTCACGGCCGGCGGCTTCGCCGCCGCCGGCGCGGCCGCGTCCTTCGCCGCGAACAGCCCGCCCACCCCCGGCACGAGCCGCAGCAGCCGGCCCCACTTCAGCAGCGTCAACGTGCGGAACAACACCCCCGGCACGGCCGGGCCGGTCGCCTCCCGGCCGCCGACCGTCACCGCGTAGGCCTTCCCCTCGGCCGGGACCAGTTCCAACTGGCCGTCCACGTCCGCCGCCGCCGCGGCCGCCGCGGCCCGCTGGTGGTCCTCCCGCTTCGGGTCGAACTCCAGCGTCCCCTTCGGCGCGTCGGCCCCGCCGCGGAGCTGGCTGCGGATCGCCGCGCCGGGGACGAACGACAGCAGCAGCGTCATCATCAAGAGGCCGAACATGTTCAGGCCCATGCTCAGCGAGATGCCGAAGTGGAACAGGCAGCCGAGGATGATGTAGTACGGCCGCAGCCGCGTCCAGATCAGGAACGGCAGCCCCAGCTCCATCACGAACGTGAACACGACCATGAACCCGGCCGCGCAGGCGTAGGTCATCCGCTCCTGCATCGACCACCGGAGCAGCTTCTCGTACCACTCGAAATGGACGAGCGTGAACTCCGGGTTGCACATCGTGTCCCAGAAGGCGTTCGTGTTCCACCACGCCGGCCCCTTCAGCTTCGACATCCCGGCCGCGAGGTAGATGATGCAGAAGTGGACCTGCGTGAGCCGCAGCGCGAACCCGGCGAGGACGCTCTTCGGCGGGGCCGCGAGGAACCGCCGCGTCGGCTCGTCGATCCCGCCGGTCCGACGGACGCTGTTCCGGGCCGCCCGGTAGCGGGCGATCAGCCGGTCCACGGACAGGGCCGCCCCGCTTTTGCCGATCATCAGGTAGATGAGCAGGATGTTCATCATCGTGTCCATGCCGAACAGCACCTGCTGCGTCCGGTGGATGTAGCTGACCGCCGCCAGCCACGTCAGCACGGCCGTGATCCGGGTGAACAGGCCGATGGTGAACAGGAACATGACGAACAGGACGACGCCGTGCGCGACGGCCATCTCGGTCGGGTCGGTGACGTGGAACCAGAGGGAGAACGTCGAGTTGCCGAGGCGGAACGCCTTGCGTTCCTCCTGGTTCCACTTCTCCAGGAACGCGATCTGCTTCTCCCGCTCGGCCGCGTCGGCCGGGAGGTCGAGGAGGAACTCCAGCAGCGCGTGCCGGTTCAACAGCGAGCTTTCGAGCAAGTGGTCGAAGACGTACTTCCGCTGCGTCGCGTCGGTCGGCAGGACGGCGAGCAGCCGGTCGATCTCCTGGCGGACGACGGCCCGCGTCTCCGGCGGCAGTTCCTCCAGGAACGCCGGCGGGACGCGGTCCTTCGCCGACCGCAGGGCCGGGTTCACGAACGCATCCAGTTGCGGCCGGCGGGTCGCCTCGGCGGTGTAGAACGCGGTCAGGTAGTCGATGCCGTCGGTGGACACCCGCAGCTTGTCCCGCGGGTACTTCGCGGTCGCCTTCATCCGGTACAGCCCGGTCCGCTCGTTCAGCTCCGACGGCGGCGTGCTGACCTTCAGCATCTCGTTGTGGAGGCGGATCAGGTACGCCAGCTGCTCCTTCCGCTCCTTCGGGTCGGCGGCGACGGAGCGGACGAACTTGATGACCGCCTCCTCGCGGTGCGGGAAGATCGGGACGTGCGCCATCGGCACGTACTCCTCCCACGCCCCCTCGCCCCGCCAGTCGGTGAGTTGCAGCGGGGCGTTGACCCGCTCCTGGTTGACCTCGGCGAGCGAGTACCAGCCGTGCTTGCCGAAGTACGCCTGGAGGTCGAGGACGTAGACGGCGTGGACGTACAGGATGATGAGGCCGGTGATGATCCGCATAAGCCCGAGCGTCGTCGGGTCGGTCGGCGTGAACCAGAACCGCGTCCACCGGGTCGGCCGGTTCGCGGGCGTCGTCGGGGTCATTGGCGTCCTCTCCTAACGGTCGTCGTTGATCCAATCTAGCGGACGGGCGGCGGCCGGTTTTCACCCCGAAGGGGTGGTACATGTCAGCCCAGGGCAACGCCCTGGGTCCGACCGTCACCCGTGCCCGGCAGGCTGAAAGCCTGCCACCCGCGCGTCCCGTGTCGCAGGCTTTCAGCCTGCACCTCGGTGGCTCCCCAACCCAGGGCGTTGCCCTGGGCTGACATGTCCCAGGCCGTTGGCCTGAAGACCAACCGCGGCGTGGGCCTACAGCCTCACGTACCGCACCTCATATTCCGGACCTAACTCGTCCTTCACCGCCATCAGCAACTCGTTCGCCGCTTGATCGAATCGTTCGTACTCCTCCGGCGACCACGGGCCGGGGTCGGGTGGGTAGTCCCAGTTCAGGGCCTGGTCGTGCCAAACCGACAGTTCGTCCAACCGCCGATGAGTTTCCGGTGACAGCAGCAAGAGGTCTTCCACGGGGCCGACATCGAACTTCGCCCTAGCGGCCTCGTTCCCGCACCACAAACAGCCGCCGCCCCACTCGAACATCAGCCGAAGGACGTATCGAGGTTTCATCGGCGGCGTTCCTGTCACGGCACGCGGGCGGCCCAGTTGAACTCGTACTTGGCGTGCTTGCTCATGAAGTCCTCGTAGTCCCGACCGTTCGCGTCCGCCCGCGGGTCCTTCGGCAGGATCGGGGCCAGCCAGTACAGCATCGGGTCCTGCTTGTCCTTCAGCGCCGCCGTCCCCTCCGCCGTCAGCTCGAACTCGCCCAGGTAGTACGGCCGGAAGCTCGTCGGGTGGTGAATCTTGTACCCCTCCTTCGCGAACTGGTAGACCGTCGGGATCGGGTGCTCCAGCCGGTACAGTTTCACCGCCGTCACCTTCCGGGCCGGCGTCGTGTGCGCGTGGAACAGGTGGGCCGCGTAGGACGGCAGCAGGTACCGCGTGATGTCGTACCGCGGCATCCGGTACTGGACCGGGTTCTCGTCCAACGGGGCCATCGGGATCTTCGCCACGTTCGGCTGCGCCCCGAGCGCCACCGCGTTCCGCCGGTTGTAGATGTCCTGCCACTCGGCCGACTGCTGGCTGATCGCCGGCATCGTCTGGCTCGCCTGCTCGGTGATCGACAGCCGGCGGAAGTACGACAGCCCCATCGGGTCCTTCCAGTCGTGCTGGCGGCTGGGCATCGTCTTCCACTCGGCCTCCGGCTTGCCCGTCTTCGGGTCGATCGTGTCGTACACCACGAGGCAGAACAGGTGGCTCGCCGACCCCGGCTCCGGGGAGTAGAAGTGGTACGCGTTCCGCAGGTACATGAACTGGATGTACGGGTAGTAGACCCGCGTCCCGATCTGGTGCGTGAACCACGGCGTCGGGTCCGGCCACGTCGTCGCCAGGAAGATGCCGAAGAAGTGCGCGCACACCGCGAGGGACGCGGCGACGACCCGGTACTTCATCGGCATCGCGGCGACGGCCGCCCCGATCAGGCCGAGGATGCCCATCACCTTCACGAGCATCCGGGCCGAGTCCCAGTGCTCCGGCAGGCCGAGCATCGCCAGGAACCCGGCGGCCGCGGCGAACAGCCAGGCGGCCGGCAGCGTCGCCCGCCACGACACGGCCGCGGCGACGATCAAGCCGCCGACGGCGACGAGCAGCAACCGCAAGGAGCTGAGGGCCGACGGCCCGCCGGTGCCGGAGGCGTCGAGGGCGACGCCGAGGGCGGCGGCGACGGCGACGACGGCCGTGCCGACGCCGGCGAGGCGGTACACGGTGGCGGGGTCCGGCGGGACGGGGTCGTGGAGCGAATCGGCGTCCGTCATGGAGGCACTCCGTGGAACACAGAGCGCGACAGGGAGGTGCTGGGCGGCGAATCCCTGCCGGCAAGGTTTAACATACCCGATACCGGCGGGCGGGCAGAGGACACAACTATCCAATTTGAGTTTCGTTGGCGCACGGAGGCGGGCTTGCGCAGTCGGACCGGACGTAACACTTAATCCAATACAGCTACCGCAGTCACCTCCAAACTACCCACATTGCCGTTGACTCCCCGGACCCGGACTGTACCATCCCACTACGCCAGCTCCCCCTAGGTGCGGCGAATTAGCTGGACTTCCCAGCTTAACGCCCTCGCTGCGGTTGGCGCAACTGTCACTCTCATCGGAGGTTCGGCACGATGTACAGCATGGTCATGATGATGGCGGTCGCGTCGTCGGGTGATGCGGCCTCGTTCGGCGGTCGGAACAGCTGCGACGGCGGCGGCTGTAGCGGTTGGAGCAGCAAGCACAGCTGCAACGGCGGCGGGCTGTTCGGCGGTCGGAACAGCTGCAACGGCGGCGGGCTGTTCCGCGGCAAGCACGGCGGCAGCTGCGACGGCGGCAGCTGCCACGGCAACAGCTGCAGCGGCGGCCTGTTCAGCGGCAAGCACGGCAACAGCTGCAACGGCGGCGGGCTGTTCGGCCGGTTCAAGGGCAAGCACAGCTGCAACGGCGGCGGCAGCTGCCACGGCACCCCGGTCCACACCGACCCGTGCGCGGTCCCGCACGCCGACCCGTGCGCCACGCCGGGGGCCCCGATCGTCGCCCCGCACGGCACGACCGAGCCGAAGGTGATGCCGAAGCCGGTGGACCCGAAGGTCGAGCCGAAGAAGAAGGAATCGTAAGCCTCCTTCCGACTCAACGCGCGACCGGCGGACCCGTTTGGGTCCGCCGGTTCGTTTTTCGGCCCCGACTTCCGAAGTCCGGCTTCGACTTCGGAAGTCGATCGCACGCGGGGGCGTTCGCGGGGTCGGCACACGCCCCTCTTCCCGCTCGACTTCCGAAGTCGAAGCCGGACTTCGGAAGTCGGGCGCGGTTGTCCGGGGCCGGATTCGCGGGGTATACTGGGTGGTCCACCCGTTCCCGACCCCCGAGCGCGTATGTTCCTGGTGCGGCCGAAAGTCGAAGACCTCGTGTTCCGGCTGTACGACCGGCCGGTGCACCCGGAGCTGTTCGACGCCGTGGCCGTGCGGACGGTGAAGCGGGACGACTCCACGCTGATCGTCCGGCTGACGCCGACCGGGCACGTGCTGGAATGGCACCGCGGCGACACGCACCTGGTGGAGATGACGGCGGCGGGCGACCAGGACTTGCCGGACCGCAACCGGCTGACGCACCGGTTCGTCGGCGAGCGGCAGGGCAAGTGCCGGGTCGGCGGCGTGCGGTATCACGTCAACCTGCACGCCGAGGTGTTGCCGCCGGAGGTGTTCCTGCACGTCCACGACGAGTTGGCGGCGGAAGGGGCGAAGCGGGGGATGCTGTTCTACTTCGCCCCGCACCGGCGGCTGGCGCTCGCCCCGCTGGGGCTGGTGACGGTCGAGCCGCTGCCGGTCGGCCTGTCGGTGGCGACGTTCCACACGTTCCCGGCCGAGTTCACGGTCGTGAAGACGCAGTCGTTGATCGAGTTTTAACAGTGGAACCCAGAGCGGAAGCGACGGGGTGTAGAGGCTGGTCCCCCACCCCGTCGCTTCCGCTCTGGGTTCCACGAATACGACTTGTCTGTTCTACTTCACCGCGTCCACCCGCGTCACGGTCACCACGCCGTACCGCAGCTCCGCCGGGTAGCTCACCGCGCCGAACAGGTCCACCTTCTTCTTCAGGTACTTCTCCAACTCGATCCCGTTCGCCCCGGACACGGCGTAGCACAACAGGTTCCCGCGGGCGTCCTCCAGGGCGTAGTACTGCTTGTCCTTCGTCCGCATGGACGCCAGCCGGAGCACGCCGGCCCCGGTCCACGCGGCCTTCGCCCCGGCCTCGCCGGGCTTCGCCCACGGGTCGTCCCGCTTCGGCTCCACCACCCGCGGGGAGTCCGGCTTCGGCGCGGACCAGTTGTTGTCCTTGACCCCCTTCGACTCCCGGCCGCGGCCGCGGATCTCGTGGATGCGGGCGTAGCACAGGTTCGCCAGGTCCGGGTCGCCGCCGGCCGCGTTCATGTCCTTCGCCAGTTGGAAGTACAGCCGCTCCGCCTTGGCGAAGTCCTTCGCCGCCTCGGCCGCCTCCGCCTCGTTCCACGTCGCGTTCGTGCCCGGCCACCCGGCCGGCTTGTTCGGGAACGCCGCCTTCCCGGCCGCCGGGAGCGCCTCGGTCGCCAGGGCGGGGGTGACGAGCTTCGGCGACTTCACCGCGAAGTTATCCCCCGCCGGGCCGCCGAGTTGCACCGCGGCCTTCGGGATGTACCGGAAGTCGTCCTTGAGCGGTTGGATCGGGTACCAGACGCTCTGGTCGTCGTCGGCCTTGACGCCGGCCGCGATGACCCGCACGACGGTCCCGTCCGGGACGGCCGTCTTGCGGGTGTCGAGCGGCTTGTTCACGCCGGCCTTGCCGGCCGCGATCTTGATCTCGCCGTCCGCGTGGACGACGGCGTTCTGCGGGAACCCCTTGTCCTTGCTGACGGCCAGGAACTTGTGGTTGATCCAGCTGATCGTGCCGGGCGGCGGCTGGATGGCGAGCCAGTCGTCGCCTTCCGCGTGGTGGACGATCACGTCCGTGCCGCGGAACAGTTGCCCGGCGTCCGGGGCGTCGGCCTTCGGCGACGACCGGATGGTCGTCTCGGCCGCGGTGACGGTCCCGAGCTGTTGCGACTGGGCGTGTGCGGCGGCGGACAGGCCCACGAGGGCGGCGGCGGAGAGCAGGCCGCGACGGATGAAGGGGCGCATGACCGCCTCCGGCAGCGAGGATCGTTACGCAGGAGGCGGCGTGATACCGCCCCCGCCGGGGGTGTCAAGGGGAACCGCTCGCGGCCGGCCGGGCCGGCCGGTATGATGGACGTGTCTCGACTCGTGAGGAGCAAGCCATGTCGTTCGTGATCGTGCCGGAGCAACTGACCGCGAAGCTGGAGGCCGCCGACACCCCGCTGCAGATGTGTACAAAGGACGGCCGGGTGATCGGGTACTTCACCCCGACGAAGCCGGCGAAGCTAAACCTCGATCCGGGTGTCAGCGAGGAAGAACTCGACCGCAGGGAAGCCCGCGGCGGCGGGCGGCCGTTGGCCGACATCCTCCGCGACCTGGATACCCGAGCTTGAGACGCACGGTTTTCCGGCCTGAAGGGCCGGTTCTTACAGCGAAGGCCGTCAGGCCTGGATAAGACAGGCCCACAAAGCAACCGGCCCTGAAGGGGCCGTTCATTCCGTGGGACCGCCACGCATGAACGGCCCCTTCAGGGCCGTGGTGTCGCGAAGCAGTTCCAGGCCTGACGGCCTTCGCTGTAAGAACCGGCCCTTCAGGCCGGAAGAGCCGATACCGCTCACGTTCAGTGCATTTCTCGATACCCTACCAACCGCCCCCGGTACTCCTCGCGGTCGTCCAGCGCCACCGCTTTCTCCATCCACGCCACGGCCGCCGCGCGGTCGCCGAGTTCGGCGCACGCCGCCGCCAGCGTGTCGAGGTAGGCCGCCTCCGCCCAGCCGGTCAGCTCGCACGCCCGCGTCGCCAAGTCTTTCGCACGGGCCGCGTCCTTCACGCCCGCGTTCGTCGCTAGCAGCCACGCCAGCTGGTTCAGCGTCCCGGCGTCGGTCGGCTCGCACGTCAGCGCTTCCAGGTAGTCACGGACGGCCGCCGCCGGGTCGCCGGCCGCCTCGTGGGCCGCGGCGCGGAGGGCGTAGCCGGTCGCCCGGCGGGGCAGCTTCGCGATCAACTGCGTGAAGTCGTCCACCGCCGACTCGCCGAGCGCGAGCTTCGCCCGGCCGCGGAGTTCGAGCGCCGACGCCAGCCCCGGCGAGAGGTCCAGCAGTTCGTCCGCGGCCGCCACGAGCGTAGGCCAGTCCCGCAACTCGTGCAGCGCGAGCAACCGCCCGACCCGCGGGGCGACGGCGACCGTGCCGCGGGCCGCTTCCGCGAAATCCGCGGCCGCGCTCGCCGGGTCGCCGAGGTCGCGGTACGCCAGCGCCCGCACCTCGAACGCCGCCCGCAGGTCCGGGGCCAGCCGCAGGGCCGCGGCCGCGTCGTCGAGCGCCGCCTGGGGGTGGCCGCATTCCAGGTGCAGCTTCGCCCGTTGCGTCAGGTAGTCGGCCGCGTGGTCGGGGTCGGCGTGGATCGCGGCGTCGAGGTCGGCGAACGCCGCGGCCGATTCCCCCAGCATCGCGTACGCCCGGCCGCGGACGGCGAACAGGTCCACCCGGCCGGGGTCGAGCCGCAGGGCCGCGTCGCAGTCCGCGACGGCGTCCGCGTGCCGCCGCTGCTTGAGCAACTCCGCCGCCCGCTCCGCGAGCACCTGCGGGTCGTTCGGCTTCAGCCGGAGGGCCGCGTCGTAGTCGGCGACGGCCTTCGGCCGGTCGCCGAGGCCGAGGTACGCCTTCGCGCGGAACCGATACCCGGCCGCGACCCGCGGGTCGGCGGCGATGGCGCGGGTCAGCGCCTCGACCGCCTCGTGGAAGTCGTCCGCCTCCATCGCGGCCATGCCGCGCTCGAACAGGGCTTGCGCGTCGGACATATCCGCCCCTTTCGATCTCATCGCACGGACGGCTGGGCGGTCGCCTTCCTGGGACCGCGGGCGTCCCGCCCGCCCACCTACACGTTTCGGGGATCAGCCTTCCGTGGCGGGGAGCAAAGCGGGCGGGACGCCTGCGGTCCCAAGGGGCATCGCGTGGCTACTACCCGCGGCAGTCCGCCAACGGGCACTGCCGAACGGCCAATCGTCGGGCCGCTCGCACAAGCCGGCGCTCACCGGATTCGCTTCGATGTACTCTACCGTGCTGAAATAGTGCCTCTCGTCTCGAATGAAGCGGTCGAAGTATTCTTCCATCCAGAACTGACCCACGCGGTGCAATAGCTTGTTCGCCTCCTTCGACGTGTAGGACTTCCAACTCTGAACGACCCTCGACAAGCTGACCTCTGGCTTTGGCGTGAACAAGACGTGAACGTGGTTGGGCATGACGACCCACGCGTGAAGGTCGTACCTGTCGTCATCGAAATGGAGCAACGCGGACTGGACAAGGCTTCCGACCTGCGGGTTCCGCAGGTGACATTCGCCGTGTCCGCGGTCGAGGAAGGCCTCGATTCGATTTCGCAATTCCGACTTTCGCTTCGTTTCGGGTTGAGCTTCGACTTCGGCGAGCCACACCCTCACGACTTCTTCCGGCAACGAGTCCGCTAGCCGAAAGGTGACGAATTGCGACCGCTCGCTCCCGGCGTCGAAGTGGGGGAGGTAACCCCGCGAATGCCAGCCGCGCGGGGCGGATGTATTCCGGGGCAAAAGTTCTTCGTCCATCGATATTGTCCCCGTGACGGGCAGGTGGGCGGGCGGGACGCCCGCGGTCCCAGGGGGAGGCCACCCTTGCCCTTGCTCAGGACGTTACTTCATCTCCTCCACCCGGATGTTCCGGAACAGCAGGTCCGTCGTCGGGTCGTGGCCCTGGATCGACAGGTGGCCCTTGCCGGTCTTCAGCCCCTGCCGCGGGTTGTCGTTCGGGGCACGCTCGTCCTTCCAACTCACCACCGGGTAGCCGTTCACCCACGTCGCGATGGTCGGGCCGTGCGCCAGCAGCGTCATCGCGAACCACGCGTTGTCGTCCGATACGACCTTCCGGGCCGGGATGCGGCGGTAGATCGCCCCCGTCCCGAAGTCGGCCGGCTTCGCCCGGTCCCCCTCCTTGTAGGCGTTCTGAATCTGCATCTCGTACCCGTTCTGGTACTGGTCCGCGATGCACCGGAAGAAGACGCCGCTGTTCAGCGCCGTGCCGTTCGTCTTGCACTCGAGTTGCAGCAGGAAGTTGTCGAACTGCTTCTCCGTTTGCAGGTCGCCGGGGCCGTTCTTGACGGACAGCTCGCCCGCCGTCGTGACCGCGAACAAGGACTTCGCCCGCTTCTCGTCCTTGAACACCTTCCACCCGGTCAGGTCCTTGCCGTTGAACAGCGGCTCCGGATTCGCGGGGCGGAACTTCACGGCCTTCACGCGGGCGTCGTCGGCCAGTCCTTCCATGCGGACGAGCCAGCCGTCCGGCAGGTCGGGGCCGCTAATTTCCACCTTGGATACGGCCGACCCTTTCTCCGACGTGTTCTGGACGTGCATCGCGAGCTTGTTCCCGGTCCGGGTGCGGCTCGCGGTGACGGCGTTAAACCCGCGGTCCGCGGGCACGTCCACGAACGCGGACAGCCGATGGCTCGAATCGTCCACCGGCCGCGTCGGCCGCGTCCCGGCGTCCACCCGGCAACCGACCACCTCGCACCGCACCTCGCCGAGCGGCAGCGGCACGGCGAAGTCCAACTTCTCGCCCTTCGCGACGTGCAGGACGCCGCCCTTCGCCTCCGCCTTCCCGGCCCAGCCGAACGTCGATTCGCCGTCGAACAGGAGAATCCAGCCGTCGGCGATCTCCTTCTGCGTCAGGGCCGGCGGCGTCTTCTCGCCGGCGGCGGACGCGACGGCCGCGAATGAAATGACGGCCAGGAGCGAGCGAACGAATCGGTGGAACGCCATCGGCAGGCCCTCGGGAGGGGGATTCCGTGACATCATATGCCGCGGGTGGCGTCTTTCCTTGCGGCGCATAGTAGTAGGCACACTCCGTGTGCCGTCTGCTGAGTGCCGCGGCGACCTGCACGTGGTCCCGGCCGCGTGAAGGAGACGGCACACGGAGTGTGCCTACTACTATCAAGCCCCGCCGCGGGGAGTTCGCCCGAGTCTGAGCGACCGACATCAGACGGCACACGGAGTGTGCCTACTACTATGAGACCCCCGCATGACCGCGCCGCCCAAGATCGGCTTCCTCGGCCGCACGTTCGGGTGGACCGGGTCGCGGCACGAGTGGCTGCTCCTCGGCGGGTTCCTCGCGTGGGCCGCCGTCGGTTTCGCCATCTACCACCAGTCCCGCCGCCTCACCACCGGCGAGACGGTCCTGCTGGCCGCCGCCTGGCTGCTCGCCCTCGGCGTCGTCGCGCGGGACGCCGTCCGCAACCTGTTCGGCCCCGTCTTCTTCCACGACGTCGTCCGCCTCGGCCGCCGCAGCCTCACGTTCTGGCTGCGGTTCCTGTATTGCGTGATCGTCGGATTCGTCCTCTGCTACATGTACTTCTGGTGGCTCGACGAGACGGTGGGGTACTTCCGCAACCCGAACCCGGTCGTCGGCACGAGCGAGCTGTCCCGGTTCGGCACGCAGTTCTTCCAGACGTTCGCCGTCCTCCAGTTCCTCGCCATGATGGTGCTGACGCCGGTGTACGTCGGCGGCACGATCTGCGTCGAGAAGGAGCGGAAGACGCTCGAGTTCCTCCTCGCGACCGACTTGCGGAACCGGGAGATCATCTTCGGCAAGCTCGCGTCGCGGGTCCTCAACCTGCTCATGTACGTCCTCGTCGGGCTGCCGGTCCTCGCGTTCACCCAGCTGTTCGGCGGCGTGGACCCGGAGCAGCTGTTCGCCGTGACCGTCGCCACGTTCGTCACCGTGATCGGCCTGTCCGCCCTGGCCATCTGGTTCTCGACGATGATGAAGAAGTCCCGCGACGCGATCATGATGACGTACCTGACCTACGCCGCGTACCTCGTGGCGACGTTCTTCGGCGCGGCGTGGACGAACATCGCCCCGTGGAAGGGGTGGTGGAACACGCCGCTGCAGGTGTTCGGCGTCTCGTTCGGCGTCAACGACCTCCTCTGGCAGGCCGCCCAGGGGAACATCGGCTGGCACGTCCTCGTCATGAGCGCCCCCCGCGGCATGGGGATGGCCGGCACCGTCGGCGACCAACTCACCGGGTACGTCGTGTTCTGGTTTCTCGCCACGACCCTGTTGCTGACGTACGCCATCGTCCGGCTGCGGCCGATCGCGTTGAACCAGGCCTACGGGTCGCCCGGCGGGACGAAGAGCCGCAAGGCGAAGGCGTTCACCGCCGACGGGCCGGAGAAGGTGGTGGTGAACGAGGCCGTCCGCACGCACCCGGAGGTCGGCGACAACCCGGTCTTCTGGAAGGAAGTGTTCGTGGACGTGGGGATGCGCGGCGGGTGGCGGGTCATCCTGCTCGCCGTCCTCATCCTGTTCCTCCTGCTCGCGCCGCTCGCGATCATCGTCTGGCAGGCGTTCGTCGAGCCGAGCTACTACGGGTTCTCGTTCGACTTCGCCGAGCGGTGGTATCGGTTCACCCGGAGCGTGAACGTGTGGGCGCGGGTCATGACCGGCATCCTGACGACGCTCATCCTGTTCGCGGCCGCGATCCGCGGGGCCGGGGCCATCAGCGGGGAGAAGGACAAGGACACCTGGATCAGCCTCCTCGGCACGCCGCTGTCGGCCGACGAAATCCTGATGAGCAAGTGGTGGGGCTGCATCCTCGGCCTGCGGCGGGCGTTCTTCGTGCTGCTGGCCGTCTGGGCGATCGGCCTGTTCCTCGGCGCGGTGAACCCGCTGATCCTGATCCCGACGGCGGCCGTCATCCTGCTGTACACGGCCGGGTTCAGCTGGATCGGGCTGTACTTCTCGATGACGGCCCGGAACACGACGGTCGCGACCGTGCGGGCGTTCTTCGCGGCGTTGTTCTTCGCCGGCGGGTTCTGGATCCTCGTCGTGTTTTGCTGCATCCTGCCGATGCCGCGGATGAGCCGGGACTTCGAGGCGTTCTTCCAAACCCTGTTGGGGATCACGCCGCCGTTCGTGGCCGGGTGGATGCCGATGCTGTACTTCGACCGCGAGGACCTGGGGCCGTTCCACCACCGCGAGGAGGGCATCGGCGTCGCCGCCCCGATCATCGGCACGCTCGTCTGGCTCGGGTTCACGGTCTTCCTGACGGTCGCGTGCCGGGTGAAGTTCCGCAAGTTGACGAACCGCGACTCGCAGGAGCTTCCCGACGCGCCCCCGCGGGTGGCGGAGAAAAAGAACCGCTACGAGTAACCTCGCGGTTAGCGGGCGACCCAACGGGTCGCCTCCGCCAGCCCCTCGCGGTAGGTCGGGAATCGCGGCGCGAACCCCAGCTCCCGCCGCGCCTTCGCGTTGCTCACACGGCGGTTCGCCTCCAAGATCGGCGTCGCCGGCTGCTCGAATCGCGCCGCCGGCGCGCCCAGCAGTTCCGCCGTCAGCGTGTAGAAGTCCCGCCGCCGCACCGGCTCGTCGTCCGCGATCAGGTACGTCTCCCCCGGCCTCCCGCGCTGTTCCGCCGCCAACACCGCCGCCACCCCGTCCTCGACGTGAACCAGGTTCAGCCACTTCTCCGCGTCGCCAACGAGCGGCTCGCCGCCGCGTAGAGCTTGTTGCCGCAGCACGCGGCCGGGGCCGTAAATGCCCGCGAACCGCAGCACGACCGCGTCCGGCCGTAGGGCGCGGAGCGTGCCCTCGGCCTCCAGCACGACCTTGCCGGACGGTTCGAGCGGTTCCGTCGGGGATTCCTCCGACACCCAGCCGCCCTCCGTCTGGCCGTAGACGCCCGTGCTGCTGACGAAGATGACCGGCCCCGGCGAGCGAATCGCTCGGAGGGCGTTCGCCAGCCCCTCGACGTAGATGTCGCGCATGGACCGCCCGGACGAGCGGTCGAACCCGACGGCGTACAGCACCGGCCCGGCGGCGGGGAGGTTCGTCAAGCTCGCCGGGTCGAGAACGTCGCCGACGACCGGTTCGAGGCCGTCGCGGGCGAGTTCGTCGGCCCGCCCGCGGGTGAGGGCCGCGACCCGCCGGCCGGCCGAGCGCCACGCCGCCGCGACGCGGCGGCCGAGGTAGCCGCAGCCGACGACGAGGCAGGGTACGTTTGAACAGTCGAGGGATGACAAGGGGTTGCTCCGGCGATAAACCACAGGTCGGGGGCCGTTCCATCACCAGCGACCGCACCGAGGACTCGTTCCGTCATGGGTGACACCACCCCGTCCGTTCCCCCGTCGCGGCGGGTCCGATTGGCGTGGTACGCGGCCGTCGCCGCCGTCGCGCTCGCCCTGCCGCTCGTCGGCTACCGGTTCGACCTCATCAGCCTCGACGCCCCGCTCCTGTACGACGAGGACGCGCTGCTGATTCTACCGATGGTGAAGGCGACCATCGAGCGGGGCAGCCACTGGCGGACGGAACAACTCGGCGCGCCGGGCGTGCAGGAGATGCACGACTTCCCGGTCATCGACCACCTGCACTTCGCCGGCATCTGGCTGCTCGGCCGCGTCGTCCCGGACGCCGTCGTCGTGTTCAACGTCTACTACCTGCTCACGTACCCGCTCGCCGCCCTGACGGCGATGGCCGTGCTGCGGCACTTCGGGCTGTCGTTCTTCGCCGCGGCCGTCGGCGGAATCCTGTACGCGATGCTGCCGTACCACTTCTACCGCGGCCAGTGCCACTACTTCCTGTCCGCGTACTTCTTCGTCCCGGTCACGGCGATGGTCATCCTCTGGGTCATGCAGGGCCGGCTGCCCGGTTTCCCTGTCGCGAACGGCGAGCGGAAGCTGAAGTTGTGGCATCGCGACGCGGGGATCGCCGTCCTGATCTGCGGCGTCACGTCCGCGGCCGGGGCGTACTACGCCTTCTTCGCCGCCATGCTCATGCTCTGCGCCGGGCTGTACGGGTGGGTCGCGCTGCGGACGTGGAAGGCGGCCGCCAGCGCGTTCGCGCTCGTCGGCGTCATCTTCGCCGCCGGCGTGCTGAACCACGCCCCGACGTTCTTTTACCAGGCGAAGTACGGCAAGCACACCGCCCCGACGGAGCGGTACTCGGAGGAGGCCGAACTCTACGGGCTGAAGCTGACGCAGCTGCTCATGCCGATCGACGACCACCGGCTGAAGGTCTTCTCGGAGATGAAGACGAGCTACAACAGCCTGGACCGGCCGGTGCAGGCGTACACGGAACGCTACTCCCTCGGCCTGGTCGGGGCGTGCGGCGTGGTGCTGCTGCTGGCCCGCGTGGTGCTGCCGGTCCGCCGGGTGTCGCCGTACACGGAGCTGGCCGCCGTCACCGCGTTCGCGTTCGTCGTCGCCACCGTCGGCGGGTTCGGGGCGATCTTTAACCACGTCGTCTCCCCGCAGGTCCGGTGCTACAACCGGATCGCCGTGTACGTCGCGTTCTTCGCCCTCTACGCCGTGCTGTTCGCCCTCGATCAACTCTTCAAGAAGTGGCACGGCCGGATCGGGACCGTCGGCACGACGCTCCTTTGGGTCGCGCTCGCGGTCGGGGGCGTGCTCGACCAGACGCCGTTCCACTGGGCCGCGCCGGTGCTGGCGAAGACGATCACCGACCAGCAGGACCGGTTCCGCATCGACCGCGGGTTCTTCCAGGAGATCGAGGAGACGCTGCGGGAGGACGGGGCCGCGCCGATGGTGTTCCAGTTGCCGTACGTGCGGTGGCCGGAGTCGCCGCCGACGCGGAACCTGGCCGCCTACGACCACGCCCGCGGGTACGTTCACACGGCCACGCTGCGGTGGAGCTACGGGTGCATGAAGGGCCGGGAGGTGGACGAGTGGTACCGGTCGGTCGCGATCCTGCCGGTCGAGCAGTTGCTCGAGCACGTCGTCGCGGCCGGGTTCGACGGGCTGTTCCTGGACAAGCGGGGGTACGCCCCGGCGAAGGCGGCGCAACTCGAGCAGCAGATCGGCCGCGTGCTGGGCGACGTGACGAAGGTGGTCCACCCGCACAAGGACCAGGTGTTCTTCGACCTCCGCAAGCACCGGAGTTGGCTCCGCAACCACTACGGCCCCGGCTGGGAGGCGCTGCGGGAGCGGGAGCTGAACCGCGTCCGCATCCTCTGGCTGGACGGGTTCACGAGCTTCAAGGAGCTGGGCTACGAGTGGCAGCACCGGTGGTGCAAGCCGAAGGGCCTGGCCGTGTTCGTGAACCCGACGGACGAGCCGAAGGCGTTCCAGACGCAATTCCTGATCCGGACGATGACGGAACTGCCGGGGACGCTCCACGTCCGCGGCGGCGACCTGTGGACGGAGGACCTCGAGATCGACCCGAACACGCCGCCGCTGACCCGGACGTTCGTGGTCCCGCCGGGCCGGCACAAGGTCCACTTCTCGTTCGACGTGCCGGCGAGCTACGTCCCGCACGACTCGCGGTGGCTGGTGTTCTACTTCTCCGGGCTGCGGTTAGAGTAGGGGAACCCCGGTAAGGAGTGGTTTCAAGACCAGGCCCGTCCTCGGACCGCGGGCGTCCCGCCCGCCCACCTTCCCGGCCGCGGGGACCAGTCTTTCGGGGCTGGGGCCGTGGCGGGCGGGACGCCCGCGGTCCGAGGTAGTGAAACCCCTCTTACGCCGCGGCTCTTTTCATATAGCCGCCGGTTTACCGGCGGGGTTTTCGGTACGCAGAAACCCCCGCCGGCAAGCCGGCGGCTATATAGTTTGTACGCATCGCGTCGGCCCCCTCTCACGGAGCGCTTCATGTCCGCGACCGAACCGAACCTGTTCGAGGTCAGCCCGACGTACCGCATGGCGTGCGACCAACTCCGCACCGTCGCCGGCCTCATCGACCTGGACAAGGGCGTCGCCGACCGGCTCATGGTCCCGAAGCGGTCGCTCGTCACCGGCATCCCGATCCGCATGGACAGCGGCGAGACGAAGGTGTTCATCGGCTACCGCGTCCAGCACTCGCTCACCAGCGGCGCGAGCAAGGGGGGCCTCCGGTACGCCCCCGAGGTCGATCTCGGCGAGGTTGCCGCGCTCGCGATGTGGATGAGCTGGAAGTGCGGCATCATGAACCTGCCCTACGGCGGCGCGAAGGGCGGCATCGCGTGCGACCCGGCCAAGATGAGCCTCGGCGAGAAGGAGCGGCTGACCCGCCGGTTCACGGAGGAGGTGCTGCCGATCATCGGCCCGCGGATCGACGTGATGGCCCCGGACATGGGGACCGACGAGCAGACGATGGCGTGGATTTACGACACGTACAGCATGAAGATCGGGTACGCCTGTC
Source organism: Limnoglobus sp. (assembly GCF_059499385.1). NCBI lineage: Bacteria > Pseudomonadati > Planctomycetota > Planctomycetia > Gemmatales > Gemmataceae > Limnoglobus > Limnoglobus sp. The sequence continues at coordinate 24,972 of NZ_JCABYM010000112.1, forward strand.
CGGAAATCGTGACGGGGAAGCCGGTCGAACTCGGCGGGTGCATCGGCCGCCGGGAGGCGACCGGCCGCGGCGTCGTCTACTGTATCCGCGAGGCACTCGCCGAACTCGGGCTGCGGCCGGAGGACTCGACGGCCGTGGTCCAGGGGTTCGGCAACGTCGGCTCCATCGCGTGCGAGGAGCTGGTCAAGCTCGGCACGAAGATCGTCGCCGTCGGCGACCGGTACGGGTCGATCCGCAACCTCAAGGGCATCGACATCGCCGCCCTGTTGAAGTACGTCGCCACGAGCGACCGGAAGTCGATCGTCGGGTTCCCCGCCGCGGACGCGATCCCGGACGCGGAGCTGCTGACCACGCCCTGCACCGTGCTCGTCCCGGCGGCGCTCGAGCGGCAGGTCACGAAGGAGAACGCCGGGAAGCTGAAGTGCCGCATCCTGGCGGAGGGGGCGAACGGCCCGACGACGCCGGAGGCGGACGCGATCCTCGCCGGCAGCGACGTGTTCATCATCCCGGACATCCTGTGCAACGCCGGCGGGGTGACGGTGTCGTACTTCGAGTGGGTGCAGGACATCCAGCAGCTGATGTGGAGCCACACGCAGGTGAACGAGAAGCTCCGGGAGCTGATGCTCGACGCGTTCCACCGGGTCCGCGGCATGGCGAAGCAGCGGAAGCTCCCGATGCGGATGGCGGCCCTGGCGCTGGGGGTGAACAAGGTCGCGGTCGAGAAGCACAAGCGGGGGCTGTTCCCGTAACAGGGCGTAGCCCCGCCCTGGGACCGCGGGCGTCCCGCCCGCCCACCTTCCCGGCCGCGGGGAACTGTCTTACGCGGTTGAGGCCGTGGCGGGCGGGACGCCCGCGGTCCCAGGGGGCCGTAGCGCCCCCGCAGAACCGCTACGGCCGGCACCGTTTCTTCCCGTTTTCCCGATTCTTCCCTGTGCCCGTGCCGGCTCTATGGTGAAATAACCAGGAGTTAACGGCCTCGGGGGACTCGCTCTTGCCCGCGA
>NZ_JCABYM010000113.1:0-25784 GCF_059499385.1 Limnoglobus sp.
GGGGGGGTGGGGGGGGGTTGTGCTTTTTTTTCGCTCCACCTCTTTGGGTGGGGGGCTCCTGTACGCGCCCCCCCGGGTGCCCCCTACCCCCCCCGCGGTGGGCCTCGAAGACTCGACCCACCCTACAAGAAGGTACGGTCAGCGCATCGGCTCAATACGAACGTCGTCGAAGTAGGCTTCGCCCAGCCCGGTCAGCGCGAACGTGACGGCCAGCTTCCCGTCGGTCCCGGCCTGGCGGTACAGGTGGTACTGCTTCCACCCGCCGCCGTACAGCCGCACGGACAGCGGCTCGCTGCCGACGTTGTCGAACACCAGCGCCCCGTCGGCCGTCGCGGACACGCCCGGCACCTTCGCCCAGAAGCTGACGCGCGCCCACGCCCCCGGCGGCAGCTCGACCGCCGGCGTGTCCACGGCCAGCGACACCCGCTCCAGCGCCTGCGGCGGCCGGTAGTCCTTCGCGTCCTTCGGCTTCTTCGGCTTCACCTCCAGCTTGAGGCAGTGCTTACCGAGTTGCGGGCCGTTGTTCGCCGGGGCCGTGGCGCGGATGCCGTCCGTGACGTTCACGATCGCCGCGACCGGCGTCACCGCGTCCAGGTGCGTCTCGCGGGCCGACCACCCCGGCAGCGACTGCACGGCCGCCCCGTCCTTCGTCGGGTTCTCGCTCAACTCGAAGTTGCCGTGCCGGAGTTGGTTCCCGCCGGGCCGCGCGGCCTGAATCTTCTTCGCCAGCTCCCAGTGCTTCGGCAGCGTGTAGAAGCTGACCGCGTAGGGGCTGGCCGTCGGCGACGACAGGCCGGCGGTCGCGTTCTTCCAGTGCTCCCGCATGACGATCCGCAGCGGGCGGAGTGCCGTCCGCGAGTCGCGGTACGCCACGTCCGGCTGGTTGTTCGCCATCGCCTTCGTCGAGCGCTCGATCGACTGCCGGGCCTGCGCGAACAGGTCGTCCGCCCCGCGGACGGCCGGCGCGACCCCTTCGAGTTGTTCGTGAACGGCCTTCACCTTCTCGTAGATTTCGCGCGACTGCTCGAGGGCCAGCTGCGCCGCCCGCTTCGCCGACCCGTTGCGGATGTTGTCCTGCCACCGCACGACCAGGCCGTCCGGCGTCAGGTCGTTGGTGAACACGACGGCGGCCGTCAGGTCGAACTTCGGGATGGTGATTTCGCTCCCGCCGGGCACGGCCCGGACGCCGCCGGTGGCCCGCAGGTTCTCGTAGGTCGCGGGCGTCAGCAGCCACGGGTCCGCGCCGTCCGGCACGAGCGGGACGGTGATCTTCAGCGAATCGACCGCCCCCTGGTCCGGGCAGTGCTGCGACCCCGGCCCGACCCAGACCGGCAGGACGACGATCCCCTTCTTGCCGCGGATGACGGCCGCCTTCACGGCCCCGTGCGACGTGTTCACCCACATCGTCTTCTCGTCGTCGGCCCCGAACAGCACCGGTTCGAGCAACTCGATTTCAGTGTTCAGCAGGTACAACTCGATCATCCGGTCGCGGCCGTTCACGCCGTCGGCGGCGAAGTCGGGCGAGAGGAACTGGTCCGTCCAGAAGCCGAGGCCGCGGTAGCCGGACGCGAGGCCGAGGTACGTGAGCAGCCGAATCTGTTCCGGCTGCGGGCCGAGCGGGAAGTCGAGCCGGTCCGGGTTCGCCCGGCCGGTGGCGGTGGTCAAATACCACTCCGGCATGTGCGTCTGCACCCACGTCCACATCAGCTTGCCCGGCGACGTGAGCGCCCGCCGTTGCAGAAGCCACTCGCGGTACTTGTCGAGTTCCAGGCTGGTGAACAGCGGCCACCGGTGCGAGCCGATCACGTCCAGGTATTCGGAGTACGCGGAGTAGCCGTCCCACAGGTCCACGCCGCGGGGCCGCCGCGGGTCGTACTCGCGGAGCGTGTCGGCGGTGCGGGCGACGGCCCGGAGCTGCTCCGTCGTCCGGCCCGCGCCGAGGTCCCAGAGCAGCACGCCGTCGCCGGACCGGAACCGGCGGAAGTGATCGACGAGGCGGTCCGCGTCGCGATTCACACTGATCGGCGTTTCCGCCCCCGGCTCGTCGCCGACGACCGGAACTTCCGCGACGACCATGAACGAGTTGTTCACCACCGCGTCATCGACGAGGGCGGCGTCCACGTTGGCCGGGAACGCGATGGTGTTGAAGTTGAAGTCGCGAAGCCCTTTGAGCGACTGCCCGGCGTGGCGGACGGCCCGCATGAAAAACGGCTTCTTGTCGATCATGATCCGCCCGGCGACGAACTCCACGGAGTACGGGTGCGCGACGCCGTTCGGCAGCGTCCCGGTCGGGGCGGCCAGCTTCTCGCCGTTCTTCGTCCGGCTGACCGGGCGGCCGATGCCCTTCAGCGGCTTCTTCGGGTCCGGCTTGCACGGGCCGACATCCAAATCGTCGATCCACACCTCGTTGACGCCCGGCCCGGCGTAGACGTTCAGCACGAGTTGGTCTATGTACGCGTCCGTCGGGTCGATCTCGCGGCCGAGTTGCGCCCGCAGGACGGGGAGTTGCTTCTTGAGCGCCTCCGCCGGCTTGCCGACGGTCAGCCGGTGCCACGACCGCACCCGCTCCTCCGGGTAGCTGTCGCCGACGATGAGCGTGGTCAGCGGGGCTTCCGGCGTCCGCGGGTCGCGCTCCTTCGGCAGCACCACGCGGGCGCGGAGCTGGATGCCGGCGCGGAACGACTTCACCCACACGCTGGCGGACGGGTCCTCGCCGCCGACGGCCTGCACCGGGCAGGCCGGGGTGTCGTAGGCGTAGTGGACGAACTCGGCGTCGGCCTTCCCGCCCGCGGGCTGGGCCTCGACCTTCAGGTACTCGGACGACGGGGCGTTGAAGTACGAGTTCGAGACGATGCGGTGGTCCTTCTCCTCGACCTTCAGGTTCGTGTCGGCGACGGCCCACGCCGGCTCCCGGCTGGCGAACCCGTCCCGGTGGACGTGGCCCCGCGGCCCCTCGGGTGACTGCGCCACGACGACGGCCGCGCAGGTGACGACGGCGAGGCCGACCCAGAGGGAGTACCGTTCGTGCATCGAGATGCGCTCCGCGCGGGCGAATTCCCGGACCGAGGGCTATACCCGATGCTGGCAAAGTGGGGAAGGCGAAGTAGGTGGAAGTGGAAAAGGCATTCACCACAGAGACACTGAGGGCACAGAGGAAAGACGAGAAGAGAAATCCGATTCAAAAGACCAGAGAAAAAAACCGAGAGATGAGAGAACGCAAGGATTCTCTTGTTCTCTGGTTTTGAACTCGGTTCTTGTATTCTCGTCTTGACTCTGTGTCCTCTGTGACTCTGTGGTGAATGCCCTTATTCCTGGGACCCGCCCAGACGACCGCCGAAGTTCTCGCCGCCGGCGCGACCCTGCTCCTTCTGCTGCTTGTACACGGCCAGGTCGCGGCGCATCTGCGAGTTGTGCTCCTCCCGCATCTCGCGATAAATCTTCAGCCAGTACCGGCGGGACGCCAGCGCGTCCACGACCGCCAGCCCGATCACGAAGAACGTCAGCAGCGCGACCCCGGCCCAGATGCCGTAATAGGTCCGCATCAGGTCCTTCTCTTCATCCGTCAACTGCCGCTTCTCGCCGTCGGCGTCGGTCGGCTTCTTCTGGCCGAGTTCGTCGATCCGCGCGGTCATGCCAGACAGGTACGCCCCGGCGAACAGCCCGCCGATGACGACGAGCAGCACGCCGACGAGTAGCCGGCGGCGGTGGCGGCCCCGCAGGTAGGCGTACTCGTCGCTCGGCACGAGCTTGCGGTCGCGGAGCTTCTTCATCTCCCGGACCTGCTGCCAGCCGGAGCCGACGCCGAGAGCGACGAGCGCCCCGGCAATCAACAGCGCGACCACCATTTGCGCGTTCAACGGGTCGTCCTCGGACGGGCGGCGAGAAAGGACGTGATACCCTCATCGTCGGGATTCGCCGCGGTCTGTCAAGAATTCCGAACCCGTGCGGCCTCTCCGATGTCCTTCGCTCGTCTCGCACATGCCGGAAGGGAGGTGGGCCATGTCCCCGATTGTTGCCAAAAATCGTGGCGTCGCGTGCAAGCCCCGTTCCCTTTCGAGTGTACCTCCCGATGAGACGAACGCGAACCGACGCACACGGCCGCAAGACCCTCCAGTTGTGCGAGCAGGTGAAGCGAGCGGTCCACGAGATTCTGGCGGACTGTGCCGATGACGTGGTGCGGAATCTGATGGTCGTGTCGGTCGTGCCGGCCCCGAACACGGGCCGGTTGAAAATCGCAGTCGCCGTCCCCCTGACGGCAGACGCGACGGACCGGGCGACGGTCGAAACGCACCTGCAACGGGCGTCCGGGTTCATCCGAACCCAGGTGGCGGCGGCGATCAGCCGACGAAACGTGCCGGAGTTGGTGTGGACGGTGGAATGAGACGGGGGCACTCGCGCGGCGAGTGCCCCACTTGTTTTACTTCGTCGGCGAGTAGTCGGTCGCCTTCAGGAACAGCGACTTCACGCCGTCCTTCACGGTCAGCGACCCGCCCGCCTTCTCTTCGGAGGCCGTTCGCGCCTTCACCCAGTCCGGGTCCATCCGGAAGGAATCGAACGACTTCTTCGCCGCGTCCTTCGAGGCGTGCGACAGCAGGTACACGAGCGTCACGTCCTTCGCGGCGGCCTTGCCGTCGCACTCGCACTTGTCGCCGTCCACGGCCGTACACGCCTTCAGCACCTTCTCGCACGTCGCCTTCTCGCCGGCCGCGAGGTTCCAGTACGCCACGTTCGTCATGCCGTGCTTCTCGAACAGCTTGATCGTGTGGTCGCGGAACCGGGCGTTGATCGCGTCCAGCCCCTTCGCCGGGGTGATGTACGTCCGCAGCTCGAACACCCGCTCGCCGTCCTTCTTCTCGGCCTTGATCGGCGGGCTGTAGTCGGTCGCATTCATGAAGAAGTAGTCGATCCTCGCGACGATCTTCCCGTCCTTCTCGGACTCCTTCGCGGCCTTCTGCCAGTCCGGGTCGGCGGCGAACTCCTTGAACGACTTGTTCCGGGCGTCCATGTCCTTGTGCGCGATGACGTAGATCAGCCGCTCGTCCGGGTTGTCGATGGGAACCCAGTAGCCGATGTTGGTGATGCCGTGCTTCTCGAAGAGCTTGACGGTGTGGTCGCGGAACCGGGCATTCACGTTGTCGAGCTTGCCTTTCGCGGCGTAATAGACGCGGAGTTCGAACAAGCGGTTCTCCTTTTCGGCGGCCGCGGCCGGTCCGACCGCGGCGAGGGCGAGGGTGAGGGCGAACACGAAGCGCAGCATCGCAGACCTCCGGGAGTGGTGGGGTGGTGTTCTAGGAAGGAATCGGTCCCGCTCAACCGCGTCTCGCGTCCGACCGAGCCGGGTGGTAAAGTAACGGCGTTCGAGGGGACGCCATGCCGATTCACGACTGGACGCGGGTGCGGGCGGGCCGATTCCACCACTTCCACCAGCGGTGGATCGGGGCGATCGGCGACGCGCTCAACGCCGGCCGCCTGCCCGCCGGGTACATCGCGCTGACGGAGCAAATCACCGGCGGCCCGGAACCCGACGTCATCGCGCTGAAGTTGCCGGACCAACCGACCGCGCCGAACGGCGTCGGACTGCGCGTGGCGGAGAACCCGCCGCAGGTCCGGTTCCGCACCGAGTCCGAGGCGTCCGGGTACGCCCGGCGGGCGGACCGGGTCGCGATCCGGCACGCCGACGGCGACCTCGTCGCCGTCATTGAGATCGTCTCGCCGGGGAACAAGGACACCCGCCACGCGGTTCGAGCGTTCACGCGGAAGGCCGTGGAGTTCCTGCGGAACGGCGTCCACCTGCTCGTCGTGGACCTGTTCCCGCCGAACCGCCGGAACCCGCAGGGGTTCCACAAGGCCGTCTGGGACCACGTCCGGGAGGAGGACTTCCAGTTGCCGCCGGACAAGCCGCTGACGCTGGCGGCGTACTCGACCGGGGCGCGGATCGCGGGATACGTCGAACCGGTGGCCGTCGGCGACCCGTTGCCGAACATGCCGCTGTTCCTGACGCCCGACGATTACATCCCGTGCCCGCTGGAAGAAACGTACACGACCGCCTGGGCCGTCTTCCCGGCCGCGCTGAAGGGTATTTTGGAAGCGAACGACCCGCCGGGTTGATACACTCTTCACACCGCCGGTCCCTCTTCTCTCATTCCGAGCGATTATGTTCACCCGATCCCTCCTCGTGACGTTGGTGTCCGCGTCCATCGCATCATCCGCCGAGCCGCCCAAAGGGTTCGCCGCCCTCTTCAACGGTAAGGACACGGCCGGCTGGATTCCCTGGGCGATCCACGAGAAGGGAGCGACGCCCGCCGACGGCGTCACCGCGAGTCTCACCACCCGCGCCGCGGCCTGGGCGGAAGAGGCGAAGAAGCACTGGTCCGTCGAGAACGGCGAACTCGTCAACGACGGCCAGGGGGCGTACCTCGCCACGGCCGCGGACTACGGCGACATCGAGCTACTCATCGAGTACAAGACCGTAGCCGGGGCCGACTCCGGCATCTACCTCCGCGGCACGCCGCAAGTGCAAATCTGGGACTGGAACCAGAAGTTCGACCCGAAGAACCCGACCCGCAAGCCGCACCTCGGGTCCGGCGGGCTGTTCAACAACACGCCGGGGGCCGACGGCCGGGACCCGCTCGTCGTCGCGGACAGGCCGTTCGGCGAATGGAACAAGTTCCGCATCGTGCAGGTCGGCGAGCGGACGTGGGTGTGGCTGAACGACAAGCGGGTCGTGGACGGCGCGCGGATGGAGAACTACTGGGACAAGGAGCGGCAGCGGCCGCTGCCGCGGAAGGGGCCGATCCTCCTCCAAACGCACGGCGGCGAGATCCGCTGGCGCAATCTGTTCGTCCGTAGCATCGCCGGGCCGGAAGCAACCGAGTGGCTGACGAAGCAGACGGCCGACTTTGCGAGCGTCTTCAACGGCACGGACTTCGACGGGTGGGCCGGGCAACTGGAAAACTACGAGGTCACGGACGGGACCATCGTGTGCAAGCCGAAGAAGGGCGGCGTCATCTTCACGAAGGAGCAGTACGCCGACTTCGTCGTCACCCTCGAATACAAGGTTCCGCCCGCGGGGAACAACGGCCTCGCGATCCGCTACCCCGGCAAGGGCCGGGCGTCCGCGGACGCGATGTGCGAGGTCCAGGTGCTGGACGACGACGACCCGAAGTACGCGAAGCTGGACGCCCGACAATTCAACGGCTCCGCCTACGGCCTCGCGGCCCCGTACCGCGGCTACGGCCGTCCGGCCGGGGAGTGGAACTTCGAGCGGGTGACGGTCAAAGGTTCGGTCCTGGAAGTGGAACTGAACGGCACGCGGATTCTCAACGCCGACTTCGCGAAGATCGTTGAGTCGAAGAACAACGAGCCGCGGCCGGGCAAGAACCGCACGAGCGGGCACTTCGGCTTCTGCGGCCACAACGACCCGGTGGCGTTCCGCAACGTGAAGATCAAAAAGCTAAATTGAGAAGAATTTTTCACCGCGGAGGGCGCAGAGGGCGCGGAGAAAAACCAAGAGAGTTTAGAAATCATTCTTTGAAATCTTTTCTTGGTTTTTCTCCACGCCCTCTGCGCCCTCCGCGGTGAAATCGGTTTTCACTTCTGCCCGGTGAGCGCCTTCGCCTTCTTCACCAGTTGCAGGAACTCGGCCCGGTACGCGCCGGGGTCGTGCGTCATCGACGACATCGCCAGCTCCTCGACCAGGGCGTAGCTCGCCTGCCCCTTGTACGGCGACTGCTTCAGCAGCATCCCGAAGGCCGCCACCGCGGACGCGAACTGGAAGTCCTCGCTCGCCTTGTCGTAAGACTTGGCCACGTCGCCGACCGGGATTTCGCGGAGGGTGCTCGTGTCCGCGTCCGGCAGCTTGTGCCGCAGCTTCACCACGAACGCCTCGGTCGCCGTCTTCGCGTTCACCTCCGCCTTCGGCTTCTCCGGGGCCGGGGTCGCCGGCTGGTAGCGCAGGCCGTCCACCTTCGGGGCCTCCGTCGCCGCGACGCCGACCGGGACGAGTTCGTACAGCGCCGTGACGACGTGCCCGGCCCCCATCTCGCCGGCGTCTTTCTTGTCGTCGTGGAAGTCCTTCGCCGCCAGCTTCCGCTTCTCGTACCCGAGCAGCCGGTAGGACGCGACCTTCGCCGGGTTGAACTCGATCTGAATCTTCACGTCCTTCGCGACGGTGACGAGCGTGCCGGAAATCTGCTCGACGAGCGCTTTCTTCGCCTCGGCGATGGTGTCGATGTACCCGTAGTTGCCGTTCCCCTTGCCCGCGAGCTGGACCATCATCTCGTCCCGCAGGTTGCCCATGCCGAACCCGAAGACGCTGAGGAACACGCCGGTCTTCTTCTTCTCCTCGATCAGCTTGACGAGCGCGTCCGTGCCGGTCGTGCCGACGTTCCAGTCGCCGTCCGTGCAGAGGATGACGCGGTTCGTCCCCTTCTCGATGAAGTTCCGCACGGCCACGTCGTAGGCGAGCTGGATGCCGCTGGCCCCGTTCGTCGAGCCGCCGGCGGACAGGTTGTCGATCGCCTTCAGGATGTCGTTCTTCTTGCTGGCGTTCGTCGAGTCGAGCACGAGGCCACTGGCCCCGGCGTACACGACCATCGCGACGCGGTCGTTCTCGCCGAGTTGTTCGGTCAGCAGCTTCATCGACGCCTTGACGAGCGGCAGCTTGTTCGGCTCGTCCATCGAGCCGGACACGTCCACGAGGAACACGAGGTTGCTCGGCGGCCGCTTCGCGTTGTCGATGGCCTTCGCCTTGAGCGCGATCCGGGCGAGCCGGTGCTTCGACGCCCACGGGCAGTCGGCCATCTCGACCCGCACGGTGAACGGGTCGTTCCCCTCCGGCGGGGCGTCGCGGTACGGGAAGTAGTTGACCATCTCCTCGATCCGCACCGCGTCCGGGTGGGGGATGGCGTTGCGACTGAGGTAGTTCCGCACGATGGCGTAGCTGGCCGTGTCCACGTCCACGCCGAACGTGGAGAGGGCGTTCAGCCCCTCGACGCGGGTGAACGGGTTCTCGATCAACTGGCGGTATGCGTTGCCGGACGGGCGCGAGGGTGCGGTGTCGCCGAAGGGGTCGTTTGGCGAAAGCTGCTTACGGCCGGGTTCGCTAATTGCTAACGGCCCGCCCCTCGATTCGAGTTCTGCTTCGCCTTTTACAGACGGAAGCGGGGCGGGCGGGCGGGCCGGGGCTTTGGCATAAAAATCCTTCGCCGGCTTGTTCTCTCCTGGAGCGGCGGGCTTCGCTTCGTAGTACCTCGTGGTGTCATCGGCCGCAGGATCGGTTGCGGTCGCTGAACCTGGCGTGGCACCGGTAGGGTTCGAGGGCGGAAGGTAGCCGGGTTGCGCAGGACTACCGCCGCCTTGGAAGCCGCCTCCTCCAAGCCCGCGCCGCTTAAATGATTCTCTCTTGTCAGCCGGGACCGCAGTCACTGCGGCGAGTTCATCCATGGTTGTTGCTGAAGGTGCTCCCAATGCGAGTTCCAAGCCCTCTGCTAATGGAGCCGTTTCTTCGTTGAATGTGTTGCTCATCTCTGGGGCGTTTTTCGCCGCCGTTTCCCTCTCTGTCCGCGATTCCCTAGGCGCGAATTGTTGGTTCGCGAAGACCGCGAGCATCACCACGGCGGCGAGGGACGCGAGCGTGATCGCCCACCGGTTGACCGCCCGCGGCTTCGCCAGCGACGCGGCCACGGCCGGGGCGACCGACGCGGCCGCCGGCTGCTCCTCGGCCGCGAGGCTTTTCGTCAGCAGGTGGCCGAGCTGCCGCGTCTGTTCGAGCAGTTGCCGGGCGGCCGCGTCGTCGCGGAGGCGGGTTTCGATCTCGGCCCGCTCCGCGTCCGTCAGCGACGGGTCGTTCAGGGCGTAGGCGGTCAGCTTGAGTTCAAAGTCGTCGGGGGTCATGGGAGTCATCCAGTCGTGTGTGAAGTGTGTTCAGGTCAGGTGCGGCAGCGACTGCCGGAGCGTCTTGAGGGCGGTGTGTAGCAGCACGCCGACGTGGGACTCGGTCAGCCCCATCACCTCGGCGATCTCGCGGTACGAGAACTGGTTGTGGAACCGCAGCCGCACCGCCTCGGTCTGCTCGGCCGGCAGTTGCGCCAGCCGCGCCAGCACCACGCGGGCGGTGTCGGTCGTTTCGGCCGTCTGGGTCGGGTCCGGGCCGCGGGCCGGGGCGTCGGCCGCGGGGTCGAGGGTGGCGATCATCCGGTGGTCCTTTCGCAGGATGTCGATGACCTTCCGCCGGCACACCGCGAACAGCCACGGGGCCAGCCGGGGTTCGAGTTCCAATCGCGATTGCTGACAGAGTTGGAGGAACGCCTCCTGGACCACGTCGCGGCCGCGGTCGGCGTCCGGCAGCATCCGCCGGACGTAGGCGAGCAACGGCCGCTCGAACCGCGTAACGGCCGCGAGGATCCAATCGCGATCCGGTGTCATGGCCCCTCCGTCTGAGAGGGTCAACGGACGGGCGGCCGGTTCATTAATGAGAAATGCGGAATCGTTACGCCGCGATCGCGGCCGGGACGCGGGTGATGAGGTCGAGGACGCCGAACAGTCGCGGGAGGTCGGTCAGTTGAAACTCGCGGTCATCCAGGATCACGACGTTCCCCTGGAGCTGGAGGAATTTCCAGACCGAACCGGTGGAAACGACTCCCGAGATCGGGAAGATCGGCTGCTTCGCTTTCTCGTTGGCGACCGTTGCCGCGTACATGGTCGCGATGCACTGACCCAAGCCGGTCGGCAGCAGGTCGTTCTTCGCTTCCACCACCGCGGCGAACGGCGCGGAAACGTAATACTGGCTCAACCCCCACGTGAGCAGGAAGTCGAAATATCCGTTCAGCCCGCGGTCGGGGTCAACCTTCCACTCGGTCCCGGAGAACAACTTGAACCTCTTATTCGTCATACGTCGTAGCTCGAACAGGACGGGCGCGATGACGAACTCGGACTTGGCCTTCTCCGTACTGATGGCCTGGGCCAGATCGAACCCCTCGCGGATGGATTCCATGAAATCCTGGCGCACGGCCAGGGCCGGGGGGTTCGGGAACAGGTCGCCGTCGCGAATGGCCAGGCCGAGTTGCTCGCCCACTTCCGGGAATGTAAAGTCGCGGAACGCCATGTCGATCCCTCCACACTTCTCTCAATGTATCACTTCACCTTGAACAGCCGCTGGGCGTTCTCGCGGAAGAACTGCTCGCGATAATCGGCCGGCACGATCCCGCTGACGAACTCGCGGTAGCCCGGCATCGGCACGAGCGGCCAGTCGCTGCCGTACAGGAACCGGTTCGGCCGGCCGGCGTACCGGATCGCTTTCCGGACGCGGTCGATCACGTCCGCCAGGTCGTCCTGCGCCGCCTCGCCGGTGAAGTCCTCGGCCTCGCCGACGATCAGCCCGGACAGGTCGGCCCACACGTTCACGTTCTTGTAGATGACCTCGGCCGCGTCGATCGTCCACGGGTTGCCGAGGTGCGCCATCACGAACCGGACGTGCGGGTGATCGACGGCCACTTCATCGACGTTCAGCGGGTGGGCGTACTTCAGCTTCGCGTAAGGGGAATACGTGTCGCCGGTGTGGAACACGACCGGGATGTCGTGCTTCTCCGCGAGTTCGTAGTACCGCCGGTACGTCGGGTGGGCCGGGTCGAAGTGTAGGTAGCCGAGGTAGCCCTTGAGCGCGACGACGCGGCCGGTGGCGAGCGCGGCGTTCACCCGCTGGAAGTGGTCGTGGTCCGCCTTGTCCTTCGTCGGGTCCATCACGCCGATGGCGGACAGGCCGGGGACCTTCGCGGCGATTTCGAGGGTGCGGGCGACGCCGAGTGGGTCGTCGGTCGTGATCCGCCACTCGCCCATCGCGAAGGCGTGGGTGATCCTGGCGTTCCGCATTTCCTGTCGAAGGAGGGACGCGATTTGATCCGGCGGGGACCGGAGGACCGGCGCCAGGCTGCCCGCGCCGGGAATCTGGGGCGGCACGACGTGGATGTGCGCGTCGATCATGCCCCAATCGTAGTCGCGAACGACCCGCCGGGGAACGACCATTTACCGGTACATCGACTGCACCCAACTGCCGAGGTAGTGCAAGAGACTGGTACAAATCACCAGCAGGAAGATCGCCACCCACGCCTGGAACGCGATCCGGTAGGCCGGGGAGTGCTCGCCGCCGGGGTACTGCGGCACGTCGTCGGGAATCGCTTCGCTGTCCATGACGGTCACCCTGAAAGATTCGGCCCCGTCAGTTTACATCGGCCGTTACGGAATGAAACGTCGCCGAATCGCCGGCCGTTGGCCGGCCCCGCCGGGGGATTCCCGGCACGGCCGTTTTTCGCGAACAAATCCGGCGAATCAGAAGTACAATCTGTGGGACCGCGGTCCGGGACGACCGATGGGAAATCGCCCCCTCCAATGGCCTGCCCGCGAATGGACCCGTTCACGCCGCAGAATTTAGTTCAGGCCATCCGCGAGAGCGGCCTCTACCCGCCGGACAAGCTCGCGGCCCTCGATTCACTCACCCCCGAAATCATCGCCGACCTGCCGAAGCTCGCCGAACAACTGTTCGCGGCGAAGCTCGTCACCCCTTACCAGGCCCGCAAGGTCCGCCTGAACCGCCTGTCCGAAATCCTGTTCGGCCAGTACCTCGTCCTCGACAAGATCGGCGAGGGCGGCATGGGCAAGGTGTACAAGGCCGCCCAGGTCCGCACCGGGCGGCTCGTCGCGCTCAAGGTCGTGCGGGCGCAACTCATGTCGAACAAGACGGTCGTGTCCCGGTACAAGCGGGAGGCGGCCGCGTCCGCCACCCTCAACCACCCGAACATCGTCACCCTGCTCGACGCCGACGAGGCCCAGGGCCGGTACTTCCTGGCGATGGAGTTCGTCTACGGGTCCGACCTGTCGCGGATGGTCAAGGAGTTCGGCCCCCTGCCCTCCACAGAGGCGTGCGAGTACGTCCGCCAGGCGGCCCTCGGCCTCCAGCACGCCCACGACCATAACTTGATTCACCGGGACATCAAGCCGTCGAACATCCTCGTCAGCGGCGAGCGGGCCGCCCCGGACACCGGCGGGGTGGCGACGGTGCGGCTGCTCGACATGGGCCTCGTCCGGTCGCTCGTCGAGGACGACGACGCGTCGAAGACGGAACTCACCCGCGACGGCACGGTCGTCGGCACGCCGGACTACATGTCCCCGGAGCAGGCGAAGAACTCCAGCGGGGTGGACCACCGAGCGGACGTCTACAGCCTCGGCTGCACGCTCTTCTACCTGCTGACCGGGAAGCCGCCGTTCCCGGACGGGTCGCCGATCGACAAGCTGCTCCGCCACCAACTCGACCCGCCGCCGGACGTTCGCAAGCAACGGCCGGACGTGCCGTTCGAGGTCGTGAACCTGGTCAACAAAATGCTGGCGAAGCGGCCCGAGGACCGCGTCCAGACGGCCGCGGAGGTGGCGCGGATCGCCGCCCAGTACACGGCCGCCGGGCTGGCGAGCGCCCAGGACATCGTGTTCACGATGCCGGACGCCCCGCCGCCGGTCGTCCCGGTCGGGGACACGGTGGCGACGCCGGCCGTGAAGGTGATGGAAGCCGAGGTCGTGACCCGCAAGTCGGCCCCGGTCCCGAAGCCGGCGGCGCTCCTGAAGAAGCCGGTGAAGCTCGTCCCGCGGGAGGCGGACAGCAACGACTCGTTCCCGCACGTCGGGTCGCGGCGGGGCCGGGACGCGGACTCGGACAGCCTGCCGGGGACCGGGGACGAGACGCGGCCCCGGAGCAAGGACACGGAAGCGGCCGCCGCGGCGAAGAAGCGGCAGGCGAAGGCCCGGCTGGCAAACAAGAGGCGGAAGAAACCGACGAACTGGGTCCCGCTCGTCGCCGCCGCGGCCGGGGCCACCGTCCTGGCCGTCGTCGCGCTCGTGTTCCTGCTCAAGCCGGACCCGAAGCCGACGGAGGCGAAGCCGGACCCGAACAAGAACGCGCCGCCGCCGGTCGCGGCCCGGCCGCCGCTACCGCCGGCGTGGCTGCACGTCCCGGAGGGGGCGACGGCCCTCGCCGTGGCCCACCCGGACGCCTACTGGCCGGCCGCCCGCGACTCCATCCCGGCCCAGTCCCGGTACGTCAAGGCGATGAACGAGCTGGCCGCGAAGTACCAGTTCGACCTCCGGGCCGGCGAGCGGTTCACGTTCGCGTACACCGGCGGGCCGAACCACGGGTTCGCGGCCACGATCGAGGGGGCGTTCCTGACCCCGGACTGGTTCCGGCAGGTCGCGAAAACGCCGGGGGCAAAGGCCCAGGTGCTCGACGGGCAAATGTTCTTCACGTTCCCGTCCCCGCGGGACCGGGCGATCCGCGGGTGCGGCAGCGCGGCCCGCGGGTACACGATCACCAACGAGGAACACCTCGCACACGAGTTATCCCGGCGGAACCCGGCGAAGACGCCGGCCCTGGCCGACGGGCTGCTCCGGGCGATCCCGGACGCGGCCGACCCGACCCGGCCGACGGTCACGTTCGCGGCCACCGGCAAGTGGCAGCTGCCGGACGGCCCGACGCTCTCCGAGTTGGGGGCGGAGTTGGTCATCATCAACGCCCGGCTGGTGGGCGACCGGTTCGACGTGGACGTGGAGGTCAGCGGCACGAGCAAGGAGCGGGTCCAGGAGTTCGTGAACGTCTCGCTGTGGGGGTTCGTGAACAAGCGGCACGTCGGGGTGAAGCCGTACCTGAAGGCGATCTTCGAGAACACGGCGAACGACGGCTGGGACAAGGTCGGGGGCCTCGACCGGCTGACGAAGACGGAACCGGCCGCGTGGACGATCGAGCAGGTCCACCAGTGGTTGGAGCGGCTGCTGCCGGAGTGACGGGCTGACGAACAACCAAGGTCGGGCCGACCCTGGGACCGCGGGCGTCCCGCCCGCCCACGTTGCCATCTCGGGGACCCGTCTCACGCGGCTGGGGCCGTGGCGGGCGGGACGCCCGCGGTCCCAGGTCAGGTCCTTGTGATGCCCCGATTGTTTCTCTTCATCTCCCTCGCCCTCGTCGGCTGTTCGAGCAGTTCCCCACCGCCGCCCGCCGCCCCATCGCCCTCGCCGAAGGCCGAGGAGCCGCCCCCGCGCCGTCCGGCCCCTGCGGCCGAGCGGCCGCCGGAACCGAGGAACGTCGTCTTCACCGCCGCCCCGGCCGACGCCGACCGCGTGCCGCCGGTGCGGCCGGTCGAGCTGCCGGCCGTCGCGAACGCTACCGCCGTCTGGGGCGGGACCGGCCGCGACCACCGCGGCCGCGTCTACTTCGGCGTCTCCACCGAGGGCGCGGGCGTGCTCTCCGCGCACCTCGTCGAGTACGACCCGGCGACGGGGAACACCATCGACCGCGGCGGGGCGGTCGAGAACCTGACGCGGTTCGGCCTCGCGAAGCCGGGCGAGAGCCAGAACAAGATTCACACGAAAATCTGGCAGGCGGCCGACGGCTACCTCTACTTCGCGACGATGGACGAGGGCGGGGAGAAGGACGACGGGTCGAAGCCGCAGACGTTCGACTCGCACCTGTGGCGGGTGAAGCCGGCCGGCGGCGAGTGGGAGCACCTCGCGGCCGTGCGGGAGGCCGTCGTCGCGGCCGCACTCGGCGGGCGGTACGTCTACTTCCTCGGCTACTTCGGCCACGTCCTCCACCAGTGGGACACGGAACGCGGCACGCTCGCCAACTCCGTCCGCGTCGGGTCCGTCGGCGGGCACACGACACGGAACATCTTCGCCGATACTCGTGGACATGTGTTCGTCCCGCGGGTGACGGCGGCGAAGGTCGAACTCGTCGAGTTCGACGAACGGCTGCAAGAAGTCGCCGCGTTCCCGCTGGCCGGCTACACCACGACGCCGGACTCGAGTTCGCACGGCCTCGTCGGCGTCACGCAGCTGGCCGACGACGGGTTCGCGTTCGTCACCGACCGCGGCCGGTTGTACCGGCTCACGCCGCGGGTGACCGGCAGCGCGCTCGTCGATCTCGGCAACCTCCACCCGGCCGGCGAGTGTTACTGCGCGACGCTGTTCACGTTCGACGGGGAGTCGAGCGTCGTCGGGATCGGCCACCGGCCGGGCGGCGGGCGGGAGTACGAGTGGGTTCGATTCGACCTGCGGACGCGCCGCTCGACGGCGGCGAAGGTGGCCGTGCCCGTCCCGGCCGGGGCGACCGACGTGTTGGTCTACGGCAGCCAGACGCGGGACGACGACGGGGCGTTGTACGTCGCCGGCCGGTACGTCACGGCCGGCAGCCGGCCGGCGGCGTGGCGGGTCGGGCCGTAAACGCCAACGACCCACGGTCCTCGTGGGTCGTCACGGCGGGCGGTGTGCGGGGACGAGGCTCAGTCGTCGTTCTTCTTCTTTTGCATGATAACGAGCAGGATCACGAGGCCGACGAGCAACGCGCCCATGATGCCCATGAAGCCCCAGCTATTCATGAAGTCCATGTTCGATCCTTTCGCAGAAGAATGGAGACGGGGGACGGTTTCCCTTGATGAAGGGTAAACGGATACGAACCCACGACCGGCCGGGGGGCACGCGCCGCCGGGCACGCCGGTACGCTTCGCACGTGTTGTACCGCCCCGATTTCGGCCGTGCAAGTAGCTTCCCCGATTTTTTGCAGAACCCCACCGGCCCCGCGCCCCTCCCGTTCCCCGCGAACCTCCGCGCCCTAGTCAACCTCACTATCGGTGGTAACATAGTGTGGTTGTCTCCCGTTCCTCTCATCCCCCAACTAAGAGAAGAAGGATGAACCCTGGCCTCGAACTCGTGCGCTCCGGACAGCTCCTGTACACCGACGAGGTGGGCCGCGACGCCTGCGGCATCGGCGGCGTCGCCGCCAAGGACGGGAAACCGAACGCCGAGGTCGTCCAGAAGGCCATGCTCGCGCTGAAGGCGCTGGAGCACCGGGGCGGCGTCTGCGGGGCGGCCGGGGACGGGGCCGGGCTGACGCTGCAAATCCCGCAGCCGTTCTTCCTCGAAGAAGCCAAGCGGCTCGGCTTCGCCGACGCCCGCGCTCTGCGGCCGACGGACCGGCTCGCCGTCGGCGTATTCTTCATTCATGAACGGGAAGCGCCGGCCATCGAGCGGGCGCGTACCATCGTCCGCCAGACGCTGACCGGCGGCCCGGTGAAGCTGCTCGGCCTGCGGCCCGTCCCGACGAACGACGGCATCCTCCCGCCGACCGCCCGAGACACCCGGCCGGGCGCGATCGAGCAGTGGCTGTTCAAGGTCGAGGGCGACCCGGTCGCGGCCGAGAAGTACCTGTACCGCCAGCGGCTCGCCCTCCGCGAGCAGTTCAAGAAGGCCGGGCTGGACGTGTACGTCCCGTCCCTCTCGACGAAGCTCGTCAGCTACAAGGGCCTGCTCACCAGCCCGCACCTGTGCGACTACTACCCGGACCTGATCGCCCCCGGCTTCGAGGCCGGGATCGCCATCTTCCACCGCCGGTACAGCACGAACACGTTCCCGAACTGGAAGCTCGCGCAGCCGTTCCGGTTCACGTGCCACAACGGCGAGATCAACACGATCCGCACGAACCGCAACGCCGTGCAGGCGTTCTCCCGCGGCCTCACGCCCCCGCCGCCCGGCGGCGACATCTGCACGCCGAAGATGAGCGACTCCGCCAGCCTCGACGAGTGGCTGGAGTACCTACTGCTCGAACAGAACTGGAGCCTCTTGCGCGCGATGCGCCTCTCCGTCCCGCCGGTGTGGGACACAGAAGCGGACGTGTGGGGGCCGGAGGCGTTCCAACTGTTCACGTACTGCCGCCGGACGATGGGCAGCCTCGCCGCGTGGGACGGCCCGGCCGGCATCCTCGGCACGGACGGCCGGTACATGGTCGGCCTCGTGGACCGCATGGGCCTCCGCCCCGTCCGCTGGTGCGCCGACAAGCGGGGCTGGCTGTACATCGGGTCGGAGACCGGCGTGTTCGGCCTCGACAACACGACGATCGTGGCGAGCGGCCAGCTCCAGCCGGGCGAGATCATCGCCATCGACACGGAGACCGGCACGCGGCTCGACAGCAAGCAGATCATGAACCGCGTTGTCGAGGAGGCGAAGGCCGAACTCGGCAACATCCACGAGCTGAACCAGCGGCAGGTCGTCATCACGGAAGGGTTCGACTTCAGCCGTCAGGTGGAAGACGTGGTCGGCGCGATGTTAAAGGAACAGAACTGGACGCTGGAAAACCTGCTCCAGGCGTGCGGCTGGGACTTCGACCGCGCGGTGTTCGTCAAGGACATGGCGAAGCTGAAAAAGGAGCCGCTGTCGAGCATGGGCCACGACCGCGTGCTGACGATCTTCAGCCAGCACCACCCGACGTTGTTTAAGTACTGCCAGCAGACGTTCGCGGAGGTGACGAACCCGCCGATCGACCCGTACCGCGAGGGCGGGGCGATGTCGCTGGCGACGTATCTCGGCAAGGCGTACCCGACCCGCGGGGCCGCCCAGGACGACACGCTGCCGGTGAAGCAGATGGAACTCTCGTCGCCGGTCATCAGCGACGCGGTCATCGAGGAGATCAAGCAGAACGAACTGCTCGGGTTCAAGTTGCTCGACTCGACGTTCCCGCTCCAGGGCGGCGCGGAAGCTTTGCGGAGCGCGCTGCACAAGCTGCGGAGCGACGCCGAGAAGGCCGTCCACGAAGGCTACCACGTCCTGTGCATCAGCGACAAGGAAGCGGTGAAGCGGGGCATCGACCCGATCCCATCGCTGCTCGCGCTCGGGGCGGTCCACAGCTACCTGTGCCAGCAGGGGCTGAGGGACAAGTGCTCGCTCGTCGTCCAGGCCGGGGACATCCAGGAAGGGCACGACATCTGTGTGCTCGTCGCGTTCGGCGCGGACGCGGTCCACCCGTACCTGATGCTGCGGCTGGTGAAGGACGGCATCACGTACAAGCACCCGGAGAGCAAGCAGGACATCTCCATCCCGGCCCGCGAGGCGCTCGAGAACCTGTTCGAGGCGCTCGAGGACACGATCAAGAAGGTTATCTCCAAAATGGGGATCACGACCATCGAGGGCTACCGCGGCGCGATGCTGTTCGAGGCCGTCGGGTTCGGGCCGGAGCTGATGGAGTTCTTCGGCGACTTCCCCAGCCGCGTCGGCGGGCTGACGCTCGCGGACCTGGTGGACGACGTGAAGTGGCGGGTCGAGCGGGCCGAGGAGATGGCCGCGAAGAACACGCCGATGGGCCGGAACAAGGACTACCACGCGTTCAACGCGAAGGTGCGGATGGCCCTGCGGAACGCCGTCATCGAGGCCCACCCGGAGCCGGACGGCGGCGGGGGCGAGGTCGCCTACACCACGCCCCCGGCCGTGAAGGACGACACGCTCGAACTGAAGGTGAACGCGAAGTTCAAGAAGTTCACGGAGATGGTGAACACCCGCGTGCCGACGGTCCTCCGCGACCTGTTCATCATCAAGTCCGGCACGGCCGTCGAGAAGGACAAGGTCCAACCGGCCATCGACCTGATCGTGAACCACTTCCGCGGGGCGGCGATGAGCCACGGGGCGCTCACCGGGGCGTCGCACATGACGATCGCGGCGGCGCTCAACGAACTCGGCGGGTTCAGCAACTCCGGCGAGGGCGGCGAGTCCCGCTTCCGCAACGACATCCCGCCGCGGGCGTGGGGGTCGTACTGGGAGAAGGTCCGGCAGCAGCGGGTCGCGCACCCGGACGTTTACACACTCGGCGGCGACCTGAACAAGAGCCGGTTCCGCAGCCGCATCCGGCAGGTCGCGTCCGGCCGGTTCGGGGTGGACGCCGAGTACCTCATCAACGCCGAGGAGTTGCAGATCAAGATGGCCCAGGGGGCGAAGCCCGGCGAGGGCGGCCAGCTCATGGGCAAGAAGGTGACGAGCGAGATCGCCGAGATTCGGTTCGCGAAGCCGGGCACGGACCTGATCTCCCCGCCGCCGCACCACGACATCTATTCCATCGAAGACCTGGCGCAGCTGATCTACGACCTGAAGGCCGTGAAGCCGGGGATGCCGGTGTCGGTGAAGTTAGTCGCGGTCGAGAACATCGGCACGATAGCCGTCGGCGTGGCGAAGGCCGGGGCGGACGTGATCGAGATCGACGGCATCGACGGCGGGACCGGGGCGGCGATGGTGTCGTCGAAGGAGCACGCCGGACTGCCGAGCGAGATGGGGCTGTGCGAGGCGCACCAGGCGCTGGTCGTCAACGGCATCCGCACGAGCGTCAAGCTCCGCGTCGGCGGCGGCATCAAGAACGGCTGGGACGTGATCAAGTACGCCCTCCTCGGGGCCGACCAGTTCGTCTTCGGCCAGGGCCTCATGGTGTCCGTCGGGTGCATCGTGTGCAAGTCGTGCCATATCCCGAACTGCCCGACCGGGATCACCGGGTCGCCCGAAATCTTCAAGGGCCACCCGGAGCACACGAAGGCGTACATGCACGCCGTCGCGGAGGAGGTCCGCTGCCTGCTCGCCGAGATGGGGTTCACGCACGTCGGCCAGCTCACCGGCCGGTCGGACCTGCTGGAGCGCCGCCCGGACTTGAAGGGCCGCCCGGCCCGGGTGGACGTGTCGAAGTTCCTGCGGCCGGACATGGCGCTCGACAAGCTGGCGCAGAAGTTCCCGCAGATCACCGGCACGGTCGGCGTCTGCGAGCCGCCCGGCCCGTCGTTGAACGAGAAGCTCGCGACCGCCCTGCACGACGCCATCGACCTCGCGCAGGACGCGACGCTGACGTTCAAGATCAAGAACAGCGATCGGTCGGTCGGCGCGACGATCGCCGGCACGATCGCCAGCCTGTACGGCCGGGAGGGGATGCCGAACGGCCGCAAGATTCGGGTGAAGTTCGACGGCGAGGCCGGGCAGAGCTTCGGGGCGTGGTGCCTCGACGGGCTAGACCTGGAACTCCGCGGGTTCTGCCAGGACGGGCTGGCGAAGGGCATCGCCGGCGGGACGGTCGTGGTGACGCTCGACTACAAGGCGTCCGACTACGGCGGCGAGATCATGAGCGTCGCCGGGAACAACGTGGCGTTCGGCGCGACCGGCGGGCAGGTGTTCATCGGCGGCCGCGCCGGCCACCGGCTCGGCATCCGTAACAGCGGCGCGACGATCGTGGCCGAGGCGGCCGGGAAGTACGCCTGCGAGTACATGACCCGCGGCCGGGTCGTCATCCTCGGCCCGATCGAGAACGAGGTCGGCAGCGGCATGACCGGCGGCGAGCTGTTCGTCTTCGACCCGAAGAACGAACTGGCCGCGAAGCTGCACAGCAGCAGCGTGGCGGTCGTGAACTGCAAGCACTCGGACTACGAGTGGATGCACCCGCTGGTGCGGCAATACTACGACCGGACCGGCAGCCGGCAGGCGAAGAAGATTCTGGACCGGTGGGCGGACATCCGCCGCGAGCACCGGCTGAAGAAGGTCGTCCCGTTGGCCGTGGCCCGTGCGATGGAGGACTTCCGCGCCGTCGGTACGGCCGCGGGGTAAGCCTTTCCAAACCGTCCGATTCGACCGGTCGCGGGACGGGTTCCCACCGCGACCGGTTCTCGTTTCTAGCCCCAGAACTGCTGCCGCGATTCCTTGCACGGCCCGCCCGATCCGGTTGCATCCCGCCCAAACCGGTCGAGATTCGTGACCCGGATTCCCCGGCCGCGAACGATTGAAATGCCTTGAAAAACAAGCGTTCCACATAATCCGCCAATCGTGTCCGATTATTGGCCCGCAGCGTGCTTTTATCCTCCCCGTCGGCCGGGTTCTCGAACCCGACCGGCCCTCCCCCGTTGACCAGGATTTGCCTTCGATGCCTTCGCGTTCTGCCATTCCCGGAACCGTTTACCTCGTCGGGGCCGGTCCCGGCTCGCCGGACCTCATCACCGTCCGCGGCTTGCGCCTCCTGCAAACGGCTGACGTGGTCGCCCACGACGCCCTAATCCACCCGGACCTGCTGGCGGAAATCCCCGAAACGGCCGAGGTCGTGTACGTCGGTAAGCGGGGGTTCTGCGTCGGCTCCACCAAGCAAGAAACCATCAACGACCTGCTCGTCCGCCACGCGAAGGACGGGAAGGCCGTCGTTCGGCTGAAGTGCGGCGACCCGTGCGTGTTCGGCCGCGGCGGCGAGGAGGCCGAGTTCCTCGCCGAGAACGGCGTCCGGTTCGAGATCGTGCCGGGCGTGACGACCGCCCTCGGCGCGTGCGCCGCCGCCAACATCCCGCTCACGCACCGCGACGCCGGGCAGTCGGTCGCCCTCGTGACCGGCCACTTCGACCCGGACTCGCCGGACTGCAAGCTCGACTGGGCCGGGCTGGCCCGGATGAGCAACCTCGCGATCTACATGGGCCTCCGCCACCTGGACCGGATCGCTGTGAAGCTGATCGAGGCCGGCATGGACCCGCAGACGCCGGCGGCCGTCATCGAGAAGGCGACGCACGCCGACATGCGGACCGTGGACGGCGAGCTGGCCACCATCGCCGCCCTGAGCGAAGCCGAGAGCGTCGCGGCCCCGGCCGTCGTCGTCGTCGGCGAGGCCGTGCGGTTCCGGCACGTCCTGAACGACCTGACCGAACGCGCGGACGAGTTCCGCGACGAATACTAAGGAGCCATTCCCCATGCCGAAGCGTTCGCTGCCGACCCGCCGCGGGTTCCTCAAGGGGGCCGCCGCGCTCGCCGGGGCCGGCCTCGTGGGGTGCGGGGACGGGTCGAGCGGGTCGTCCGCCCCGGCCGAGGGGATGATCGGCAAGCTCGACATCGGCATCATCGCCCTGACCGACTGCTCGCCGTTCGTCGTCGCCCACGAGAAGGGGTTCTTCCAGAAGCACGGGGTCGAGTCGAACATCGTCAAACAGGCGAACTGGAAGGCCGTGCAGGACGCGCTCGCCACGGGTGCCATCCAGATGACGCACATGCTCATCGGGATGCCGATCGCCAGCACGATGGGGCTGCTCGGGTCGCAGAAGATTCCGATGGTCATCCCCTGGATGGCGAACCGCAACGGGCAGGCGATCTCGCTGAAGGCCGACTTCAAGGGGAAGGTCGGGGCCGACCCGAAGCCGCTGAAGCCGTTCGTGGACGCGGCGAAGGCGGCCGGCAAGCCGCTGACGTTCGCGATGACGTTCCCGCCCGGCACGCACGCCATGTGGATCCGCTACTGGCTCGCGGCCGGCGGCGTCAACCCCGGCGACCCGAAGGGCGAGAGCGCGGACGTGAAGCTCATCACCATCCCGCCGCCGCAGATGGTCGAGAACATGAAGCGGGGCGAGATGGACGGGTTCTGCGTCGGCGAGCCGTGGAACGCCCGGACCGTCAGCGAGGGGATCGGGTACACGGCCATCACCACGCAAGAGATTTGGAAGGACCACCCGGAGAAGGTCGCGGCGTTCAAGGCCGACTTCGCCGACCAGAACCCGAAGCTCGTAAAGGCGGCGCTGAAGGCCCTGCACGAGGCGAGCGTCTGGCTGGACGAGGAGAAGAACAAGGAGGAGCAGGCGAAGATCGTTTCCGCGACCGGGTACATCAACTGCAAGCCGGACCTCATCCTCGGCCGGATGAAGGGCGAGTACGACTACGGCGACGGGCGGAAGGTCGAGAAGGACCCGCACGCGATGATGTTCAGCCAGCGGAACTGCAACTACCCGCAGCCGGCCTACTGCAAGTGGTGGCTGACGCAGCTCCGCCGCTGGGGGTTCACCGACGGCGCGCCGGATTACGAGGGCGTGACGAAGCAGGTCATGCGGCCGGACCTCTACGAGGAGGCGATGAAGGAACTCGGCGTCAAGTACGGCGGCCCGGACGACACCCCGCAGAAGCTGTTCGACGGCGTGACGTTCGACCCGAAGGGCGACCTGGAGAAGTACGCCAAGGGGTTCGCCGTCCACTCCCTCAAGGGCTAACACCGGCGAGCCGAGCGGCGTAAGCCGCCGGGCGAGTGCGAGTAACCGGTGGCTTACGCCGCTCGGCTCGCCAACCAAACTTGAGATTCCGCGACATGAAGAAGCTCTTCCCGTTCGACTGGCTGGTGCTGCCGCTCGCGGGCGTCGGCGTGACCGTGCTGCTCTGGTGGGGCCTCAGCAAGACCCTCACCCCGGAGCTGCCGACCCCCGCCGCCACGTGGGAGGAGTGCAAGGTCTACGTCCTCGAGCCGTTCGCGAAGCGGAGCGAGCTGGACCAAGGTATCCTCCGGTTCACCTGGTACTCGCTCGTCCGCGTGGCGAAGGGGTTCGGCCTCGCGATCCTCGTCGGCGTGCCGGTCGGGTTCCTCCTCGGCCTGTCGGCGTGGTTCTACAAGACGTTCGACCTGCTCATCCAAATCCTCCGGCCGGTGTCTCCGCTCGCGTGGTTCCCGCTCGGCGTCGTCCTGTTCGGGCAGTTGGAGAAGGCCGCGCTGTTCACCATCTTCGTCTGCTCGATGTGGCCGACGGTGCTGAACACGGCCGTCGGCGTCCGGGCGATCCCGCAGGACTACCTGAACGTCGCGAAGGTGTTGAAGTTGTCGTGGGGCCAGACGCTCTGGAAGGTGATGCTCCCGGCCGTGCTGCCGTACATGTTCACCGGGTTCCGCCTGAGCCTCGGCATCGCGTGGCTGGTGATCGTGGCCGCCGAGATGCTCACCGGGAAGGCCGGGATCGGGGCCTACCTGTTCCAGGAGTACAACGCCGGCAAGTACGCCCCGATCATCTTCTGCATCATCGTCATCGGCCTCGTCGGGTTCATCCTCGACCGCCTCATGAACGTGGTGGAACGCCGGTTCAAGACCATCTGACCGTGGAACCCGGAGCGGAAGCGATGGGGTGAGTGACCAACACCCCGTCCGCTCCGGGTTCCAGAAGAACGCCTCCCCTGGTGGAAGTTTGTCATGAGCTACCTCGAACTCCGCGGCGTGTCGAAAGGGTTCAAGTCCGCGGGCGGCGGCCGCAGTGAAGTCCTCGCCGACGTGAACCTGTCGATGGAGCGGGGCGAGTTCGTCGCGATCGTCGGGTTCTCCGGGGCCGGCAAGTCCACGCTCATGAACCTCATCGCCGGGCTGACGACGCCCGACCGCGGGACCGTAACGCTGGAAGGCGAGGCGATCACCGGCCCCGGCCCGGACCGGATGCTCGTGTTCCAGAACTACTCGCTGCTCCCGTGGCTGACGGCGTTCGAGAACGTGAAGCTCGCCGTCGATCAGGTCTTCCCGCAGTGGGAGCAAAGCTGGCGGAAGAAGCACACCGAGGACTACCTGAAGATGGTGAACCTCGGCCACGCGATGGACCGCAAGCCGGCGCAGCTCTCCGGCGGGATGCGGCAGCGCGTCTCGGTGGCGCGGGCGCTGGCGTGCGAGCCGCGGATTCTGCTCCTCGACGAACCGTTCGGGGCACTGGATGCCTTGACCCGCGGCAGCCTGCAGGACGAGTTGGTGAAGATTCGCGAGAAGGACGACCGCACGGTGCTGATGATTACGAACGACGTGGACGAGGGCATCCTCGTCGCGGACCGGATCATCCCGCTGACGGCCGGTCCGCGGGCGACCCTCGGGCCGAGCATCGCGGTGGACATCGAGCGGCCGCGGGACCGCAAGGCGATCAACCACTGCCCGAGCTTCAAGAAGCTCCGCAAGACGGTGAACGACTTCCTCCTCGGCAGCGCGACCGAGAAGCGGACCCCGACGAAAGTTCCGGCCCTAGCCCCGGCGTTCGCCGGCACTCCGGTGGGGGTGAGCGCGTGACAAGCAATTGCTGCCTCGGCTTCGGTCTTTGGTTTTATTCCCTCCCCCCTTGGGGGGGAGGGCTAGGGAGGGGGGTAGACTTCCCTCCCGCGGTGAGGATCGCGTCGGAGGGAGGAAGCTCGGGGGGCGCCCCCCCCCCCCCCCC
>NZ_JCABYM010000114.1:0-25766 GCF_059499385.1 Limnoglobus sp.
TGGTGAGGGAGGTTTGACCCCCTCACCCTAACCCTCTCCCCCGCAGAGCCGGGGGCGAGGGGACAAAACTCGGTGGGCCTCGCAAAGCCTCGGCCCACCCTACATTCGTCACTCCGACGAGCCGAGGAACGCCAGCGCGAGGCCGAGGCCGAAGAAGATCGCCACCCACGCCAGTGCGAGCGCCACGGCCGCCTGCAACCCAAAGAACAGATACCCCGCCAGGAACGCCAAGCCCAGCGGGATCGCGAACACCAGCGTCTCCTTCTGCAGGTCCCGCTTCGTCTCCTCCTGCTCCTCTTCCCAGTTCTGCTTCTCGATCTCCTCCCGCAGCTCGCCCTGCTCGGCCGGCGTCGGGACCGGCTCGCCGTAGCCGGGCAGCGCGCTCACGTCCGCCAAGTCCACCGCCGCCCGGACCAACAGGCCGAAGGCGTCCGCCCCGACGATTACGACCTCGGCCCCGACCTCCACGGCGATCGTCCGGGCCGGCGCGAGCTTCGCCTCCAGGCGGGAGCCGTTCACGTCCACGAAGCCGGTGGGCCGCAGCGGCGTCACCGCCCGGCCGCGATCGCCGATCGTCACCGGCATCCCCGCCCCCCGTCAGTTGAAGTACGCCATGTACAGCCCGCCCATCGGCCCGTCGAAGACGCGGGCCGCGTTGAACAACACGTCCATGTTCGCCGCCGGTCCCTTTTCCAGGTACGCGGCGTCGATCCCCTTGTTCATCACTTTTACCACGTCCAGCACGGCCGGGGGGTCGTCGAGCACCTTCTTCAGGTTCAAATCCTTCCCCTGCGTGTCGAGGTAGATCGACACCGGGATCAGCGTCTTCCCCTCCAGCACGGCCTCCAACTCGCCCATGAACGCGAGCCACCGGTCGATCATCTCGTCGCGGACCGGCAGGCCGACGACGCTCGTTTGCTTCGCGTTCGGCAGCCACTCGTCGTCGTTGTCGGTCTCCGCCCGGACGAACCGCCACGTCTCGCGGTTGAGCTTCGCCACCTGGAGCAGGTGGAGCCGCACCCTGCCGAGGCGGCTTGGTTCGGCGAACCGAATCTTCAAGACCCACCCGTTGTTGCGCGGTTCGACCTTCTCCGCCGGCTTCACCTTCGGGAAGAACGCCTGGTAGTTCGCGTAGAACTCCGTTTCGAGATCGACCGCCAGCATGATGTCCGCGAGGCCCATCAGCAGGTGGCAGTACGACCGGAACCACGCCACGTCGCCCCGGTCGAAGGAGACGCGGAAGTCACGGTTCTTCGCCAGGAATTCCGGATTCCCGCCGAGCGTCTGCCTGAGCAGTTCGACGAACCGGTCGGTCGGCTTCCCGTCGCCGTCGAGGTCGAGCTTGATGTCCGCCAGCCGTAGCGTCAGCTTCACCCGGTCATCGGTAATCTTCGCCAGGGTCGCCTCGGCCTTTTCCAGGTCGCGGCGGAAATCGTCGATCAGTGTGCGGAACTTCTTGTACGTGATGGCGTTCGGGTCCGGGTTCGCCGGGACGGGCAGCCGGACGAACGGCAGCGACGAGTGCTCGGCTTTCGCGCCGTACTCGTACAGCGACTGTCCGAGCCGCTCGACGCCCTGGACGAGTTGAATGAGGCCGAGGCCGAACCGGAGTTGGTCGTCGGTGGGGTTGGCGGCGAGGGTGCGGTCGAGGGTTTGTTCGCCGACTGCGAGCTGGCCGGCGTGCAGGAACTTCTCCGCGAGCGGCGGGTCGGCGGCGGCGGGGACGGCGAGCAGGAGGAGGACGACGAGGGATCGCATGGGAACATCTCCGCGACGGGACGGGCGGAGGGAGTTACCCGCGGCGGGGGGAACGGGTTTCGGAACCCTGACTTCCGAAGTCCGGCTTCGACTTCGGAAGTCGAACGGGACGATGGGCGTGTGCCGACCCGAGCCAAAGCTCCCCGCGCGGGATCGACTTCCGAAGTCGAAGCCGGACTTCGGAAGTCGGTGGTTCGCGTCGTGGTTACTTTTTCTTCTTCTCGAAAATAACGATGTGTTGCCACGGCAGGCTCTTGTCCGTCTTCTTGTGGCTGATCTCCGGAAACTGCTCCATCTCCAGCATCACCTGCCGCTCGCTCATCTTGTGGACGAGCTTGATCGGCACCTTCGGGTCCTCCAGTCGGAACTCGACGAACGCGATCCGGCCGCCGGGCTTCAGCGCCGCGACCATCTTCTCCGTCATCTCGTAGGGGTGCGAGAACTCGTGGTACACGTCCACGAGCAGGATCAGATCGACCTTCCCGTCCGGCAGCTTCGGGTCCGTCTCCGTGCCGAGGATCGGCTCGACGTTCGCGACGTTCTTCTCTTTCGCCCGCTTCGCGATGATGTCCAGCATCTCCTGTTGGATGTCCACCGCGAGGACCTTGCCCTTCTCGCCGACGAGCGGGGCCATGCGGAAGGCGTGGTAGCCGCTGCCGGCCCCCACGTCGGCGATGACCATGCCGGGCTGGATGTCGAGGGCCTTGAGGAGCTTGGTCGGGTCTTCTTCCTTCTCGCGCTCCGGCCGGTCGAGCCACCCGGCGGCCTGGTGGCCCATGACCTGGGCGATCTCGCGGTTGAGGTAGAACTTGCCGATGCCGTCGCGGTCGTGGTCCTTGCGGGTCTCGTACCGCGGCTTCTTCGGCCCGTCGGCGGCGAGCGGGAGGGCGAGCAGGACCGTCGCGAGGAGCGTGCGCATGAGATGTCTCCCGAACGTGGGTGACACCATGATACTTAGAACCGGGAGCGGTAGCGACGGGGTGTTGGGTTGCGCCCAACACCCCGTCGCTACCGCTCCCGGTTCTACAAGAAGGGAATGGTTAGCGGGTCGCGACCGCCGGGCGGTCCCGCCGCACCGTCACCTTGCGGCCCTTGATGCGGCCGTCGTTCATCGTCTCGACGACGTAGTCGCACGCCTCGTCCCGCACGTCCACCAGCGCGTACCGGTCGCCGATCTCGATCGGGCCGATATCCCGGCTGTTCAGCCCGGCTTCGTTCGCGATGGCCCCCACCAAGTCCCGCGGCGTCAGCCCGGCGTCGCGGCCGACGCTGAAGAACAGCCGCGCCATCCCCGGCCGCGGCGGGCGGCCGGCCCGCTGCGGCGGCCGCTGCTCGGCCGGCTTCCGCGGCGTCAGCAGGTCGGGGATTTCCTGGTCGTCCTCGGCCGGGCTGCCGTGCTCGTGCGCCAGCTTGATCGCCGCCAGCGCGATCAGCGTCGGGTCGTGCGCCTCGGCCAGCTTCGCCAGAACGACCTTGTACTCGTCCAACTCGCCGTCCGTGAGCGTCTCTTGCAGCTTCTCGGTCGTGCGCTCGAGTTGCCGGGCCTTCAGCTGCGCGACGGTCGGAACCTTCGCGACCTGGATCGGCTGGTTCATCATCCGCTCGATGAACCGCAGCGAGTTCTGCTCGCGGGAATCGACCAGCGTGAGGACGACGCCCTCCCGCCCGGCCCGGCCGACGCGGCCGCTGCGGTGGACGTACACCTCCGGCGACTCCGGCAGGTGGAAGTTGACGACGTGCGACAGGTGGCTGATGTCCAGCCCCCGCGCCGCCACGTCGGTCGCCACCAGGATGCTCAGCGTCTCCTCGCGGAACAGCTTCATCACGCGGTCCCGCTGGAGTTGCTCCATGCCGCCGTGCAGGGCCGCGGCGTGGTAGCCGCGTTCCAACAGGTGGCGTGTCAAATCTTCCGTCTCGCCGCGGGTGCGGCAGAAGACGATGGCGGCCGTCGGGTCTTCCATGCCGAGGATGCGGGCGAGGGCGGCCGGCTTGTGCCGCGGGGCGACGACGCAAGCCGTCTGCCGGACGCGGGGCTTCTCCCCGGCCGCCGTCGGCTTCGCCACCGTGATCCGCACCGGGTCGCGGAGGAATTTCTCCGCGATGCGCGCAATCCGCGGCGGCATCGTCGCGGAGAACAACAGCGTCTGCCGGTCCGCCGGCAGCGCCGCGAGGATCGCCTCGATCTCGTCGGCGAACCCCATGTCGAACATCTCGTCCGCCTCGTCCAGCACGACGGCGGCGATGGCCCGGTGCGGGAACGTCCCCTTCCGCATGTGGTCGTTCAGCCGGCCCGGCGTGGCGACGACGACGTCAACGCCCCGCCGCAGCGCGCGGATTTGTTCGCCGTACCCCTCGCCGCCGTAGATCGCGACGGCGTGCAGGCCGATGGCCTTGCCGTACTTGCGGAACGCCTCGGCGACCTGGATGGCCAGTTCCCGCGTCGGCACGAGCACGAGCGCCGCGGCGTCCCGCTTCTCGGCCTTTGCCGCCGCGAGCCGGTGCAGCACGGGCAGCGCGAACGCGGCCGTCTTGCCGGTGCCGGTCCCGGCCTGGCCGACGAGGTCGCGGCCGTCCCGGACGTGCGGGATCGCCTGTTCCTGGATGGGGGTGGGTTGCTTGTAGTTGAGGGTTTCGAGCGTTGCGGTCAACCGCTCGTCGAGGCCGAGGGTCGTGAAGCCGGTCGTCAGTTCGTCAGACATGCAAAAAGCTTTCCGCCGGCGGGGTGCGCCGGAATCGTGGGGTCGTGCGTAAGCCTCGGACCGGCTCGACGCAACACCCGCGCGATTCCTCCGGCAGAAGGCAACAGTACGGACAGTATACGGACGGCCGGGTTCGGCGACGCGACGAAATGAAAACGCGACGCAAATTACCGCGGCCGGCCGCCACGTTTCCGCGGGCGTACTAGTCTTCCCCCGACCCGTTCGATCCGTTTACCCCGCCCGCCCCAGTTCGTTCGTGGCCGCGATTCTTCGCCGGGACGGGACGCCGGGTCGGGCGCAGGATGAGACCCCGTGGACCGCAAGACCGCCCTCGCCGCCGTCCTGAAGCACGCCCGCCTCGTCACGCCGTCCCCCGTCGCCCTCCGCGTCGTGGACGTGGCCGGGAAACCGGACTGTACGACGGCCGAGATCGTGGCCGCCCTGTCCAAGGACCCGGTGCTGTGCGGGAAGGTGCTGAAGACGGTCAACTCGTGCGTGTTCGGCGGCGGCCGGCAGCCGGTCGCCACCGTGGACCGGGCGGTCGTGCTGCTCGGGCTGAACGCCCTCCGGTCGCTCGTCCTCGGCCTGTCCCTGCCGGTCGCGCAGTCGAAGACGGACCCGAACCCGGCCGTTCGCGAGTTCTGGATCGACGCCGTCAGCGGCGGCATCCTGGCGAAGGAGTTGTCCGTCCACCGCGAGGGGGCGTCGCCGGGGTACGACCTCGTCGCCGGGCTGCTCCGCGACCTCGGCCGGCTGCTCTTGGCCCAGCACGACCCGACCGGGTGGGAGCGGTGTCAGAAGTCGCCGGTCGCGGAGTTGCTGACGAACCCGTGCGGGATCGAGGAGCGGGCGTTCGGCGTCCACCACGTGGACGTGACGTGCGCCCTGCTGGCGAGCTGGAACCTGCCCGACGACGTGGTCGAGCCGATCCGCTACCACCACCACCTCGACGCCCTCCCGCCGGACGCCCGGAAGTCGTGGCGGCAGCGGGCCGAGTTGCTCAACTTCGTCGAGGCGCTGTTGCGGCTGGACCAGGTGGTCGAGTCCCCGGCCCTGCTCAAGAACCTGCTCGCCCGCGCGATGCTGATGTTCGGGTTCGGCCAGCAGGCGCTCATCGAGTTCCTGCACGCCGTCGCGCCGAGGATCGAGGAGGTGAAGGCGATCTTCGACCTGGGGATGACCGATACGACGGACTACTCGGCCGTCCTGACCCGCGGGTGCGAGGCGCTGGTCGATCTGTCGTTCCGCAGCCGGTTCGACATCCTCGGCGGGTCGCGGGTCCGGCCGGGCGACGGCCTCGACCGCACCCAGGACTACACGGCCACCCGGCTGGTCCCGATCGACGCGACGCCCCCGCCGCCGGAGCCGCCGCTGGAGCAATTCCGGGCCGCATTCCTTGCCGACTTCCCGCCCGGCGGGTGTCAGCTCGACCAGTTCGAGTTGCGGAAGGAACTCGGCCGCGGGGCGATGGGCGTCGTGTTCGCCGGGTTCGACCCCGGTGTCCAGCGGGACGTGGCCGTCAAGGTGATGTCGCCAGAGTACGCGTCGTCGAACGAAGCCCGCCTGCGGTTTACCCGCGAGGCCCGGTCGCTGGCCGCCGTCCACCACCCGAACGTCGTGGGCGTCTACTCGCTCGGCACGGCCGACGGGCTGCCGTACATGGCGATGGAGTTCGTCCACGGGGGGTCCCTGGAGGAGCTGATCGACGGGATCGGCCCGCTCCCGGTGGCCCAGGTCGCGGACCTCGGCGGGCAGATCGCGCTCGGGCTGGCGGCGGCGCACGCGAAGGGGATCGTCCACCGCGACCTGAAGCCGGCGAACGTGTTCGTGGAGGCGGTCAGCGGGCGTGCGAAGCTCGGCGACTTCGGCCTGGCCCGCGGGCTGGACAACCTCGGCCTGACGCAGGCCGGGGCGCTGGTCGGCAGCCCGCTGTTCATGTCCCCGGAGCAGATCGACGGGCTGCCGCTGGACGGCCGGTCCGACCTGTTCTCGCTCGGCACGGTGCTGTACGGCATGTGTACGGCGAAGCTGCCGTTCGAGGCGATGAGCATGACGGCGCTGTTGCGACTGATCGCGGACGCGACGCCGATCCCGCCGAAGGCCCACCGCCCGGACCTGCCGGAATGGCTCAACGCGGTGGTCATAGATCTGTTGAAGAAGAACCCAGACGACCGCATCCCGTCCGCCGACGCGCTGTACGCCCGGCTGTCGAACCAGGGCTGACCCTCAGACGGTACGTAAACCCCTGCGGCGGTTGGGAAAACTCTTGCCAACCTCCGCGGGTGACAGCTTCTCCGACACCCCGCCGCAAGGCGAGAGTCGCAAAAAAATCCTCTCTCATGAATCGCCCGGACCGCCCGGCGTAGGGTTCCCCAACACTTCTCGCTTACCGGCCGACGGACCGACGCCGGGGGTTTGCACCCCTCCAACTGACGGGTGGAAATCCCGCCGCCGCCCGAACTTCCGCCCGATCCGTTAACGAACGTTGACAGTTGACCGTGCCCGTATCCGCTCTAACCTTCGGTGTCGCCCACCGAACACACTCGCCG
Source organism: Limnoglobus sp. (assembly GCF_059499385.1). NCBI lineage: Bacteria > Pseudomonadati > Planctomycetota > Planctomycetia > Gemmatales > Gemmataceae > Limnoglobus > Limnoglobus sp. The sequence goes on from NZ_JCABYM010000114.1 coordinate 7,007, forward strand.
GTAGGGTTGTTTTGTTTTTTCCACCTTGGAGCTTTCATCATGGCTAACGTCGATCTCCCCCGGCTGTCCCTGGATGAACTTAACGACCGCATCGTCCCCGCCACCCTCCTCGACCTGACCACGGCCGACGCCGAGGCGACCGCGGCCGAGGCGATCGTCCGGCAGGTGGACGCCCAGCCGACCGGGACTGGGTACATCCGCTCCTTCGTCCGGCTGCAAGGGGCCGCGGCCGGCGGCGGCGGCGAGCAGGGGTACAACACCACCGCCCGGCCGCTGCAGTTCGACGAGAACAGCAGCCCGCAGTTCACCCGCGAGCTGCGGGCCTCGCAGGTCCCGCTCGTCGTGGAAGGCGGCGTCGCGTACCGCGAGTTCCTCCTCGACATCAACCAGAAGTCGTCCGCCGGGAAGCTGTCGCTGGACGAGGTCCGGGTGTTCTTCGCCACGTCCTCCGACCTGACGGGGTACGACGCGGCGGCGAAGACGCTGGGCGGGCACGCGGCGGCGTTCGACCTGGACGCGGCCGGCGACGTGAGCGTCGTGCTGAACGCCAAGCTGAACTCCGGCAGCGGGTCCGGGGACATGAAGCTGCTCGTCCCGGACGCGGCGTTCGCGGCCGCCGGGGCGGACGACTACGTGTACCTGTACTCGAAGCTCGGCGGCGTCGCCGGGGCGACGGCCAACGGCGGGTTCGAGGAGTGGGCCGTCCGCACGGACGGCGGCACGAACACGACCCTGGGCACGGCGAGCATCGCCGGCAGCGTCTGGTTGGACCAGAACCGCGACGGCGTCCGCGACGCCATCGACGGCGGGCTGGCGAACGTCACGATCACCCTCCAAGGGGTGGACGACCTCGGCCGGACGGTCGTGCTGACGACGACGACGGCCGAGGACGGGAGCTACTCGTTCAAGAACCTCCGGGCCGGGACGTACAGCCTGATCCAGACGCAACCGGAGGGGCTGGAGGACGGCCAGGACTTCATCGGCAGCCTCGGCGGCTACCTGGCGGACATCGACAAGATCGCGGACATCCACATCGCGAACGGGGCGGCCGGCGTGTACTACGACTTCAGCGAGTACCTGTACGAAGGCGGCAGCAACACGTAACCCGACGACGGGTACGCCCGACGAATCCCCCGGCCGTGCCGGGGGATTTTTTTGCGCGGTAACATGACTGGAATTGAGGGCCGGCTGATACCGCCACCGCCGCCACCGCCACGGGTGGCCCCCCGTGGCGGAATGGCCACCTGGGTTGACGCGACAGTTATAATGAAAACTTGTCCACTCAGTCCGGCACGGCCGCCGTCTCGCCGCCGGCGCGGGTGGCGAGGGCCGGCAGCACGTCGTTCGCCGAGTAGCGGAGGAACCGCACGCTGCCGTCGGCGAGCGCGAAGTTCGCCCCGCCGGGGTGCGGGGACCAGAAGTGGAACATCCCGCACGGGTCCTGGAACCCCGCCGCCGGCATGAACGGGTAATTCCCCGGCCCGCAGGTCGAGCCGCTCACGATCGGCTGCAGGTTCGGCTCGCGGACGCCGAGGACGAGGTCCGCCGACCCGGTCCCCCGCTGCCCGACGCCGGCGTACCACCACCCGAACCGGAAGTCGTGGCTCGGCGGCCGCTCGCCCAGCAGTAACGTGTTGCTCGTGCCGTCCGCGGCGTCCGTCAGCCGGTGGCGGCTGTCTTGGTAGAGCAGGCCGTCCTTCTTGGCCGCCTGCGTGCCGGACACACCCAGGTAGCTCAGCAGGGCGACGCTCTTGCCGGTGGTCGGGTCGATCTGCGGAGTCCGGGTGCGGTCGTCGGCCGGGCAGGTGAACGCCGGGACGACGGTGGCGAACGGCGTGTGCGGCGGGCTGACGAACGGGACCGGTTGGGTGCGAAATGCGTTCCGAGCGACGGCGTCGAGGTTCCCCTGCTCGAGGTCCGGCAGGACCGAGACCGGCCACCCGGTCCACATCATCCGGTCGGGGTGGAGCGGCGACCGGTGGCCGGGCGGCAGCGCCCCGCGGGCGTCGTGGTGGCTGTGCAGGGCGAGGGCGAGCTGCTTGAGCCGGTTCTGGCAGTCGAGCCGGGCGGCGGCGTGGCGGACGTTCTGCACGGCCGGCAGGAGGAGGCCGATCAGCGCGCCGATGATGCCGAGGACGACGAGCAACTCGACGAGGGTGAAGGCGGGCCTACTTGCCGACGCCGCGGACGGTGAGCGTGACGGTGCGGATGCCGCCGTCCTCGAAGTGGACGTCGAGCGGGCACTCGAACGGGCCGGGCTTGCGGACGTCGATGTCGCACTCATACAGGACCTCGCCGCGGGCCGGGATGGGAATCTGTTCGTAGAGCTTCGGACCGAAGCAGACGGTATCCATTCAAGCCTCGCTCAGGCCGATGACCCGGAGCGGCCGGGAGGAGGCGTTCGTGACGCGGAAGGCGACGGCGTGCCGGCCGAGTGGGAGGCTGCCGAGGTCGCGGTCCGGGTCGTGGACGGTGAGGGCACGGCCGGGCGGCGGGTCGGCGGGTAACAGCAAATACCTGAGGCTGAAGGTGATTGCGAGCAAGGCGGCCAGAAGTAACGCCGTCCGGTATGCGATTGTCATCGTGCGCCACCCCGATCTACGGACATGTCCTTTCGGAGGAGTCTCCGCCTGAGGTATGCAAAAACAATGCTTAAACCGGCCAGAAGAAGGGCTAGGGAAATGATAGTACCAACAGTCCTTGTACCGGAAACCGGCGTCGAGACCCCGACTGGTTCCGGGAGTTGGTAGTGGGATAGGTAAAACGCCTCAAGCCCCATCGACTCGTTGTACTCTACATTCTCGTAAACCACTTCTTCTCGGCCAAATATCAGCCCTTTTTTTACACTCTTGGCCGCCTCCTCGTGTTTCGCGGTAACCAGTCTCGGGAAACTCGACGACCTATCGGAGTAGTTCAATACGCCTTGCATGTCTACGACGGAAGACTTGTTCGATACCTTGAAATTGTAGGCAACCGGTACAAAATGATAGCTCTCGTCGAAATCGATGTAGCCATCAATAACCGATTCGGACGTTTCGGGCCGATAGTTACCGGACTCACTGAATTGGAAGTACATCCTCTTGACATCCTCGCGTCCGGCCACGGGCTCGGTTTTAAGGACTCTGAACGTGGACCTGGGCAAACGATCCAATAGATTCACGGTGCCGATAACGACCCACGAGCAGGTAAGGAAGTCGTCACGGTCGCCGGCAGCATTCCCCGACTCAACGGTATCGACCTTCCAACTGTCTTGAATGGTACTCGACTCGATAATCTTCGCCCGGTATTCTCGATTCTTGAGCGTCACAACCCGCTTGCGGACAGAACCCTCCTTGCTCTCTTCCGGCCGCAAGGTTACACGGTCCGCCACGCTACCCTTGCCCTGAATCATAGCATAAGACAACGATTCACTGGTGAGGAGCCGGAAGTTGGACTTGTCCCCTTTTGATACCTCGAACTCCTTTCGGCACTTCAGTCTCGTCGTGTTAACCCTTGACGCCACTTCTTGCCACCGAGACAACACTTCACCCTTGAACGACCGATCCTCTTGCGCGTCGCAAGCGGTCGAGACGAGTACCACTAAGGATAATGACAATAATCGTGGTGACATTGTTTTACACTCGGAGTGTGAGACTGCTTCCTTGTCCGCCCCTACCTGCAATGCCATCCGGCGAACCGAGGGGCTGCCCCGTTCGCCGGATAGGCGTTGTGGCTTTACTCACAACCAGGTTAGGGTTTCTGGCAGACGCATTTCTCGACGCTGTTCTCCGTAACCCAGGTACAGCGGCACTCGGTTACGGCACCTTCGCAATCGCGGGGCGACGCTTCGCACAGCGACTTCGAGTTGTGGTCCTTGCAGTAGCCGTCCGTGCCGACCGAGCACGTCCGTTCAAACGTAATCGGGCCGACTTCGTCCGTCTCGGCCCGTGCCGGCCCTCCCGCCGCCAAGAAGGCCACTGCCAGCAACGCGATTGCCGAACTACCGCACAGGTACGACATCGCTCCGTACAGCCTCTTCATGAAAAATACTCCTTCGAGAGACACCGCAACAGCCACCGGGAACATCCCGGCGGATGTCTTTGTCATTCCACTCGGCAACCCAGGCGGAACGTGATCGTTCGTTGTCGCTCGCAATCGGTCGAAAGGGTGGCTAGGCGCGTGAAGTCACCGGGACTGGAGGCCGGCACTTTGAGATAGATCGCGAGAGTGATGGCTTCACCCGGCGGGACGCTCAAAGGCATTGCCGAGGTCGTGACGCACGAGCAGTCGCTCGTGCCGCCGATAAGCCGCACCGGGCGGGCGGTCCAGTTGCGGACCGCGACGAGTTGTTCCAACTTGTCGCCCGGCTTCGCCGCGCCGAAATCGACGTAGGCCGGGGCGGACAGCGACTCGCCCCGCAACTTCGCGAGCGCCGCCGAGAGGGAGCCGAACACGAGCGTGCCCGACGCGGCCAGGACCGCGAGGACGGCCGCGGCCCCGCCGACGAGCTTCGCGGTGCGAACGCCGACCCAGCCGACGCTCGCCGACCGCCACGCCGCCCGGGACGGCCGGGCGACGGCCAGCGCCAGCAGCGCCGCCACGTCCACGCCGAATGCCGCCCACGGGCTGGCCTCGATCGCACCGAAGCACCCGCACCGCGCCTGGCCGATGACTCCGAGGTAGCCGCTAACGATTGCGAATGTGGTGAAGAGGACGACCGCCGCCAGCCACGCCAGCGGCTTCGCGACGCCGGAGAGGAGCCAACCGCCCACGACGAACTCCGCCGCCACGACCGCCAGCTGCACGCCGGGCACGGACAGCCACCCGACGCTCGGCAGTGGCGACACGCTCAGCCCGTAGAGCTTCAGCCCGGCGGCGACGAGGAGAAGCAGCCCTAGCGCCACGGTCACGCCGCGCGCGAGGCTACTGCTCGCTGCTCGCTGCTCGCTGCTCGCTGCTCGCTGGTGCGTGGGTCACGGGACATCTCGATTTCGGGGACGAGGTTCGATGTGAGCAAATCGTAGTCGGAGCTATCATCGGCCGTCAACACAATTTCTGACGAATTATTGACAATTTATTTTCGGCTTCCACCCGCACGCTCTTTCCGTGTGGCGGTTCGCTCGCAACCGGCTGTCACGTCAGGAATAACAAAAGCGGACCAAACACTCCATTTCCATCGCCGCGAACGCAATCGAAACGTGAACGGGGCCGTGAACGTGTCGGCCGGTCCGAGTAGGCCCGAAGAAGGTTGCGCGAGTTCTTCGGACGCCCATCCCGGCCGCCGCCCGGTTCCGCTACCGATGACCGTGTGACTTCGCCCGCGCGTTCATCGGAGGGGTCCATGACCCGTCATCGTCGGCCCGCGTTCACGCTCATCGAGCTGCTCGTCGTCATTGCCATCATCGCCATCCTCATCGGACTGCTGCTGCCGGCCGTGCAAAAGGTCCGGGAGGCCGCGGCCCGGAGCACGTGCCAGAACAACATGAAGCAGCTCGGCCTCGCGGCCGCGAACTACGAGGGGGCGTACCAGAAGCTGCCGCCGAGCCTGATCGTGGACATCGGCCTGCCGCCCGGCAGCTCCGGCCAGCCGGGGTTCCCGTACCCGGCGGTCGTCCACTCGTGGGCACCGAACTTCCTGCCGTACATCGAGCAGGAGAACGTGTTCCGGCTGTACGACTTCAAGTTCCCGTGGTTCTCGTCGCCGGCCATCGTGCCCGGCACGCCGGACAACCAGGCGGCGCTGCGGACCCCGGTGAAGACGTTCCTCTGCCCGTCGTCGCCCGGCGGCAACGCCCGGACCGTCAGCGGCACGTTCACGTTCGGCGTCGCGTTCCCGTACCAGAACCTCGGGGTCACCGACTACGCGACGAACAGCTCCATCAACCCCGGCTCGATCACGTTCTTCGGCTACCCGTCCACGGCGACGCAGTTCTCGCTGTTTAGCGCGATGCGGCCGCAGCTCCGCGGCCGCGGGCTGTCGCTGCTCGGCACGACGGCGTCCGAGCCGGTGGCGATCATCGGCGTCACGGACGGCACGTCGAACACGATCCTCTTGTGCGAGAGCGCCGGCCGGCCGGAGTACTACATCGGCGGGGCGCGGGACGCCAGCCGGGTGCAAAACGACGGCGGGTGGGGCCACCACGAGAACGACTACGGCCTCGACGGGGCGGTGTCGAAGACCGACCGCACGTCGCCGGGGAACTGCGTCGTCAACTGCCACAACGACAACGAGACCTACGCATTCCACACCGGCGGGGCGAACCATGCGTTCGTGGACGGGTCGGTCCGGTTCGTGAAGGACTCGATCAACCCGCAGACGTACGCGGCCCTCATCACGGCGAACGGCGGCAGCCTGACCGCGGCCGAAACCTCCCCGAGCACGGACTGACCCATGCGCACGCTTCTGACGGCCGCCGCGTGCCTCGCCCTGGCGGGGTGCGGCGGCGACGGCAAGCCGGCGACCGTCCCGGTCGCGGTGACGGTCACGCACAAGGGGCAGCCGGCGGCCGGGGCGCTGGTCGTGTTCCACCCGGCGGCGGACGCCCGCGAGAAGGAGATCGGCGGCAAGCCGTTCGGCAAGGTGAAGCCGGACGGCACGGTCGCGGTGACGACGTACCAGGAAGGGGACGGCGCGCCGGAGGGCGAGTACGGCGTGACGGTCCAGTGGACCGAGGCCGCCCCGGCCGGGAAGCTGTCGCTGTCCGGCGAGGGCGGCGGCACGCGGGACAAGCTCGGCGGGAAGTACGGGGACCCGCGGGCCCCGAAGTTCAAGGTGACGGTGAAGCGCGGCGACGCGAACCAGGTGGAGTTGAAGCTGGAGTAGGTCCGGTCGGGCCGGGCGGACCGGTTGGACGGGCCGGCGGACGGCGGGTTCCGAAAACCTCCCAGGCGGCCTTGAACCCGTCGGCCGTCGGGGAACGATACCGGTCGATGCGCATCCCGGCCGTGCCGTCGCGAGTTCCCCGATGACCCGCACCGCGTTCTTGCTATTGCTCCTCGCCGCCCCCCTCCGCGCCGACGAGTCGGACGACACCCTGGCCCGGCAGCTCGTCGCCGTCGTCCGCGACCCCCGCGTGCCGACCAACCAGCGCGTCGAGGCGGCGAAGTCACTTTCGACGATGGGCGTGAAGGCGACGGTCGCCGCGGAGGAGTTGCAGCGTCAACTCACGCTCCTGAAGAAGGCCGAGCAGGAGGCGTTGCAGGAGGCGGTCGTCGAGGCGCTCGGCGCGATCGGCCCGGCGGCGAGGGCGGCAGTACCGACGCTCGCGAAGGCGACCGGCCGGACCATCGACATCGACCTGGCGGTGAAGGCGGCGACGAAGCAACTCCTGACGGACGCCGCGAGCCGCAACGTGGCCGACCTGGCGCGGCAGCTCAAGAGCCGCGACGAGGGAACCCGCCTCCGGGCGGCGAAGACGCTCGGCGGGCTGGAGACGGCCGCCGCGGCAGCCGTGCCGGACCTGACGGCGGCCCTCGGCGATTCGGATGCGGACGTGCGGCGGGCGGCCATCGCGGCGCTGCGGCGAATTCAGCCGACCGCGAAGCCGACGAAGGAGTTGGTCAACGCGATTGCCGTCGATCTGAAGGACGCGGACGAGGTGGTTCGGCTGGCGACGGTGAAGGCGCTCGGCAAGCTCGGCCGCGACGCGGCCGACGCCGGGCCGCTCTTGCAACCACTCCTGGCCGACCCGGACCGCGACGTGCGGCGGGCCGCCGGCGAGGCCATCGCCCGCATCAGCGGCGGCGGGCCGTAATTACTTCTCGTCGCCGTCGTCCGCCTTCGGTTCCGGCCGCGCCGCGGCTCGGCGGAACGGCGGCGACCACAGCCGCGCCCCAACGTCTTCGCCGGGCTTCGGGTTCGAGTACGTGAGGTTCCCGCCGTCGTCGGCCTTGTCGTCGCCGACAGCGTACACGACGATGCCGTCGGCCAGCAGCTTGTACTTCAACGACCCGCCCGTGTAGGGGTCGGTCGGAATCTCCGCGAGAATCGCCTTCGGAATCTCGGTCAGTTCCTTCGGCCACCGGCCGTTCGCCTGCCGGAACCGCTCACACGCGACGCCAACGGCCAGCGACCTCAGCCGGGCGCGGGACCGCAGCACGGCGAGCGCGACCTTCTCCGTCGCCGGGAGGAGCAGCTCGATCAGCGGCCCCTTCGCGTCCGACGTATCGACCGCCTTCAGCCGCTCGGCCCACTCGTGCGACGGGCCGCGGGCCACGTCGAGGTAGCGGGTCTGGAGCTTCAGCCCGATCAGTTGCTCGCGGAGGATGCGGGCCTTGAACGCCTGCACGCCGAGGCGACTGAGCACGTCAAACGCCCCGACCGGCAGGGCGGACGGGTCGGTTTGCATGTAGTCGAAGATGGCGTCCATCATCGCCCGCTCGCCGCGGACGCCGTTGGCGAGGACGGGCGCGTCCGCCTCCCGGAGTAACTCGGCCTGCAACTCCGCGAGACCGGCCGTCGGTTCCGTGTAACCGAGTACCCGTTCCGTTGACTGAACGGCGACCGCGGCCACGGCGACGCGGATCAGCATGGTCACGAGCGTCGGCTCGTCGTTGACGCCGTGGACGAGGTTCAGCCCGGCCCGGCAACTCGCGACCGCGGCGGCCGGGTCGTTGTCCGCCGCCAGGACGACGGCGTTCAGGCTCAGCAGGGCGGCCGCGTTGCGGAGCCGTTGCGTGTGCTCCAGCGACATGTTCAACGGGTTCGGGACCGGCGGCGGGATGACGCCGCCGTCGGTCAGCGCGCCGAGCTTCAGGCAGCGGTCGATCACGTCCTTGCACAGCGTCCGCGTCTTGCGGGCGTCGGCCAGTTTCTCCGCGGCCGGCAGCCGGTTGAAGTCCCGCTCCGGCAGCCACGGCGTCGGGTCGTCGGCCCGACGGAGGAACTCCTCGAACTCCTTCGGCGTGTCCTCCTTGATCGCCACCGCGAGCTTCGTGAGGTTCCGGTCGTCCGGCGGAAACCGCCTCGCCCGCGCGGCCTGAATCTGGTCCAGCCGCCAGCCGGGGTCGTCGGCGTCGAGGGCGGCGCGGGCCTCGTCGAGCTGTCGCCCGGCCTGCGACTGCCGCCACCACCCGACGGCGAAGTACCCCGCCGTCGTGACGGCGAGGACGGCGACCGTGCGGAGCAGCCACTTCTTCCACGGCCGCATGGGGCAACCTCAGGGCAACAAATCAGCGACGCGAATGCTGGCCGACGGCATTGCCAGCGGCGACACGCTGTCCGTGGGTGTGAGCGTGAGTGTCGTGCCGTAGGCCATGCCGCCGTCGGGCACGGGGGCGGCGTCGCGATACACGAGCAGGACGCGGTTCTGGAGGTCGAGGACCCAGTAATCGCGGACGCCCGCCGTCGCGTAAAGCTCGGCCTTCGTCGTGGTGTCGATGAACAAGGAGCTATCGGCGACTTCGACGACGAGGACGGCCGTACCGGGGTGTGACGCCAGGAAGTCCCGTCCGCCGCCGGCGAAGACCGAAATGTCGGGCAAGGGGTCGGTTTCCAGGCCGAACACGAGTGGCGATTGCACCCGCACGCGCCACCCGGCGGCGAACACCGCCCGGATGGTCTCGTTCGCCAGATCGACGGCCGTTGCGTGCAGCGGATTCATCGGGCCTAGCTCCACCAGTTCGCCGCGAAGGAGGATCACGCGGTTACCTTCGCCGAACACTTTTCGCTCGCTCGCGTCGTGGAACTGTTGCACGGTCCAGCGGAACGGCCGGGGCGTTGGAACCCCGGCCGGGGGCGGGGTGACGGCGGGTGTCGGGAGCGTGGCGGTCGTCATGCGCGGTCCTCCGATGTCGTCAGTTTACCGTCACTTCGCCCGGAACTCCAACAGCCCCAGGCCCTCCGGCCGGGGCGTCGCGTCGGCCGGGCCGGACCACGACAGCACGCCGCGGCCGGGCACGACGCGGGTCACGTTCGCCGCCCAGACGTGCTTGTCCCGCGGGCGGCTGCCGGTCAGCTCCGACAGCGGGATCGCCACCTCCGCCGTCCACCCGGCCGGCGACGGCGACACGGCCACGTACCACGTCGGGTTCCAGCTCGCATCACCCCAGCAGTCCTCGGCCGTGCAGCCGCGGTGGTCCACCCGCAGCCGGTAGTACGTCGCGTAGTCGCGGTCGAGGTCCAACAGCAACTCGACCCGGTCGTGCGGCGTCACGTCGTCGTCGTGCTTGCGCTTGTCCGCGGCCGGGACCTGCTCGCCGTTCGGGTGGCGGCACGTCACGCCGAGGTACAGGTACTCGTCGTCGAACGCCAGCCGGGCCGCCGTGCCGTGCGTCGCGGCGAGTTCCTTCGTGCCTTCGTTCAGCGAAAGCTCGGTCGCGGCCTTCCACACGTCGTCGTCCAGCTTGCCGTCGAGGACGGGGCGGTCGGCGAGCTTGGCACACGCGGCCATCGGCTTCGGGCACGTCGGCATGAGCCGGCGGTTCATGAGGAAGAGTTCCGCGGCGACGGCGTCGAACCACGGGTTCGCCCCGGCCGTGACCGGCCGGCCGACGACGGCCCGGTAGTAGTTCGCCATCGTCTTCTCGGCGTCGGCCGTCAGCCCGAGCTTGAGGCGGGCGGCGTTGTACGCGAGCTGCTCCGCCGGCTCGCGGGACAACAGCGGGCTGACGGCGAACAGCTTCGCCTCCAGGCTCGGCCCGGTCCCGAACCAGTCGCGGCGGGCGTCGGCCGTGCGGAACTTCGCCCGCTCCGGCTTCGCCTCCGCGTGCGCGACCTGTTGAATCTCGCCCGGCGGCACGTCGTAGAACTCGGTCGGCCGGAGGCTGGCCATCTGTCCGAGTTCGACCCGCCGCAGCGTCTCGGAGCTGGCGTGGAACCGAGCGAGCCACCGGTACGCCGGCAGGGTGTCTGTGTCAGTTGGATGGAAATCGACGGCAACTTGATACAGCTCGCGGGACGTTGTCCACGGACTCTGAGAACCAAGTTCTCGAGCAATGGCCAATATCATCCCGGAGTCTGATATTCCGAGGGGGCGTGATTTATCGGCGACGAGTTCTTTTCGAAACGCGCTTAGGCTCGCCTCAGTTACATGGCGCGTATCAGGCAGGAGAACGGAGCGAAGTTCCTGTCGCGTTCGCTGAATCTGCTTGAAATGCACGGCTTGCTGAACAGGGTTCCATCTGTTCAGTGACTCAGGAATAGGGTCCGTTCGACGAGCCATGCCGCCATATGCTAGCGCACTGCCATCGAGTAAGTGCGTCGATGGCGATTCTTTATAGAGGTGTTCTTTCGGAGGCGTGAATGCGTCCATCCGATGTGACACGATGCGTAAGACCGGCTGTCGGTTCGACTCGATGAGCAGGCTCGCATCCTTTGTCATCGTCTCTGGCGTCTCAAGAACATGCGCCAACAACTTTTTCGTGTCAAAATGGAAATGCCCGTTTCCTTCATTGGTTGTGCCCACAAGCTTCTTCGCCGCGTGCGGCTTCAGGCCGAGGGCCGCGAGCTGCTCCGGGAACGCGGCCGGGTCGGCGGCCCGCTTGAACGCCTCCTGCATCGCCGCCAGCACGAGCTGCTCCGCCGCCGGGGCGTCCGGCATCACCGAGTCGGTGACGATCACCTCCGGCCGCCACAGCCGCACGGCCAGCGTCATCTGCCGGACCAGTTGCTCGGCCGCCCGGCCGTCGTGCAGCCGGTCCCAGTACGTGCGGAGTTGGTCGGCCGTCAGCCCGTCGCAGTGGCCGGGCAGCGGGAACGGCCAGAGCGATTCCGCCGCCGCGCCGCCGGCCAGCCGGATCGCCGCCGACAGGCGGAACGGCTCCGCCGCCCGCCGCGGGTCGGCCGTCGCCGCGTCCGCGGTCGTCACGCCGACCGTCGCCGTGACGTACCCTTCCGCCGCGCCGATCACCGGGAACATCGTCAGCGGCACGCTCTTGGGCGTGGCGTGGGCCGTCAGCACGGCGGCGTGCAGCTTGCCGCGGACGTGCTGCCACTTCGCCCCGCCGTCGGTCGTCATCAGGATCGTGCCGAGGTCGCCGACGGCCCAGCCCGTCTTCTCGTTCAGCATCTGGATCGCGTGAATCGGGACGTGCGAATCGGTCCGCTGAACGGTCCACGACTTCCCGCCGTCGGCGCTCGCCAGCACGACGGAACCGGGCCGCCCGCCGAGCCACACCTTGTCGCTGATGACGCTGATCGCATGGAAGTCGCACACGCCGCGCGCCTCCGGCGGCAGCGGCAGTTCGACGTTAGCCCACGTCCCGTTCGGGTAGTCGCGGTTCGCCAGCACGAGGCCGCCGTCGCCAACCGCGAACGCGGTTTTGGCCTGCGATTTCAGGGCGCGAACGGCCCGCCCGCCGGGGACGCTCAACCCCGTCGGCGCGAGTTCGCCGTCGCGGAGGGTCGCCGTCTGGCCCCACGCGCCGACGAGCATCCCGGTCTTCGCGTTCGCGCAGTCGGCCGCGAGCCAACTGCCGCCGCGCGGCCCGACGACTGGCAGCCAGCTCTTGCCGCCGTCGGCGGTCGTGAACGCGCCGCCGGGGTACGCGCCGCACCCGTCGCCGACGACGAGGCCGGTTTTGTCGTCGAAGAACGTTACCCCGTTCAGCCCCGGCAGCAGGCCGTTCGAGACCTCATTCCACGTCAGCCCGCCGTCGGTGGTGGCGAGCAGCACGCCGGCGCTGCCGAGGTCGCCGGGGAGCTCCGTGCGGCCGCTGACGAACCCGGTGTACGGCGTGAGGAAGTGGACGCCGGTGAGCGCGGCCCGCGTGCCGGTCTTCTGCCGCTCCCAGGTGCGGCCGCCGTCGATGCTGTGCCAGACGGTGCCGTCGTCGCCGGCCGCCCAGCCCTCGCGGTCGTCCACGAACTGGATGGCCCGGAGGGCCGCGTCGTCGTAGCTCGGCGGCGGGGCGGCGTGTACGGCGGCGGCGACGAGCAGGGCGGCGAGCGTCAGGGGGATGCGGGACATGCTGGCGGTTCCTCCGCGACCGGGGTTCGGGCACTCTGGAGGAACGGCGATACCGCGGGGGGCGGAGAAAAGCTAGCCCAGGTCCGGCGGCGGCAGGTCGGTCTCACGCAAGAAGTCTTGCAGCCCGTGGCGCACGCGGAGGATGTACACGGCCGTGCCACGGATCTCGAACAGCACGCGGTAGGTGTGGAGCCGCTTACCGAAGTAGGTTTCGCGTAAGGTGTCGCCGTACCACTCCGATTCGGGGGCGAGAGGACACCGCTCCGGGGTGCGGCGTAGGGATTCGATGGTTTTGAGGAGGTTGGCCCGCCAGCGGTCGGCCGAAACGTTCGATCTTTCGGCGAGGGCGTGATACCGTTGTTCCACCTCGCGGGCCGCCTCGCGGGTGATGACAACGTCGAACGTCACGACTTCGTTCCCAACGACTTCACGAACTCTACCGCCGGGAGCGTGATCCCGGCCTCGATGTCGGCCCGGCTGCGGGTGAGGAACGCCTTCATCTCCGCCGCCGCCGCGAGCGCGGCCAGTTCCTGGAGTCGGCGATACGCGGCCGCGTCCTGGACGACGAGTTCTTCCTTCCCGTTGACCGTCAGCACCAACGGCTTGCCGGACTTCTTCAGGCGGGCCGCGACCGTCGCCGTGTCCCGCTTGAACGCGGCCATCGACTCGACATCCTCGATCGCGTCCGCCATGTTCGGCCCTCAACAGTTCCAGTTCGCCATCATCGTACCACGGCGGGAGGGGCGGCGGAATCAATCCCTAAACTTGAACCGCACGATGCACCACAGGGCGTTGAACGCGTCCTTCAGCCCGATCTTCTTCCCCTCGGCGTAGGTGCGGCCGCTGTAGCTGATCGGCACTTCGTACACCCGCCACTTGAACTGGCCGTTCACCTTCCGGGCCACCTTCGCCGTCACCTCCGGCTCGAACCCGAACCGGTTCGACTTCAGGTCCATCCCCTGGATCACCTCCCGCTTGAACACCTTGTAGCACGTCTCCATGTCCGTCAGGTTCAGGTCGGTGAACAGGTTCGACAGCAGCGTCAGGCCGTGGTTCGCCAGCGAGTGCCAGAAGTACAGCACGCGGTGCTTCTCGCCGATGAACCGGCTGCCGAACACCACGTCCGCCTGGCCGTCGAGGATCGGCTGGATCAGCTTCGGGTACTCGGCCGGGTCGTACTCCCAGTCCGCGTCCTGCACGATGACACAGTCGCCGGTCGCGTGCTTGAACCCCTCCCGCAGGGCCGCCCCCTTGCCCATGTTCACCGGCTGGTGGAACACGCGGACGTTGTCGTACTGCTTCTGGAGCTTCTCCAGGATGGCCGGCGTGCCGTCGGTGCTCTTGTCGTTGACGAGGATCAGTTCCTTCGGCATCTCGACGGCCTGGACGCGCTTCACCAAGCCTTCGAGCCAGCGTTCCTCGTTGTAGACGGGGATGACGACGGACAGCTTCCAGCCGGGCGGGTACGGGTAGATGCCGATCTGCCGGCAGGCGGCCGGGCCGAGGAGCTTCTCGAGGAACGCGACCCGGTCGTTGTGGGACGCGGCCGCGAGCTGCTCGGCGACGGATTGCAGGTCGGTCGGGGACGGCATGCGCGGGTCACCGGCTTTCTTGAGGGCAAACGGGTCGGCGAGGGGCGTCCGTTCCAGCGTCGAAGTCATCCGGCCTTCCTCCGTGAGGCGAACGAGCGAGCCAACGGGAAGAGTGTACGCCGAACGGCCGCGGGACGGCAACCCGAAGCCGTTGACCGGCCGGCGGCGCGGCCGGTAAGATGGCGGAAGGAGGTGGACCAATGGAAACGTTGAACGAACCCGTAGTGACGCCGTTGCCCGTACCCACCGGCGACGACCCGCTGAGCGTGGCGATCCGGCGGTTCTTGAACCGCACGCCGGAAGAAATCCAGGCCGCCCGCGAGCGAATCCTTGCGAACAGCCAACCGCCGCGACCGCTGCCGGAAGGCAAGACGCTGGAGGATGTCGTGTGCGGCACGTGGCCCGGCGACGAGACGGACGAGGAAATCCTCGACATGTTGGAAAGGTTGTCCTAAGTGGGCACGCTCTACTTGCTCGACACGAACATTCTCGTCCATTACGTGCGAGGGAGTGCCGTTTGGGAGCGACTTCGGGAGGAGTATCAACTCCTTCTCATCGAACCGAAGCCGGTCATTTGCGTGGTAACGGTCGGGGAAATCCGATCCCTCGCCTACCAGTGGCAGTGGGAGGAAGCGAAGCGATCCCAAATGGCATTCGCCCTCGGGTACTTCGGTATTGTGAATATCAATACCCCGGACATTCTGGAAAGCTACGCCTTGATGGATTCTTACCTCGAACGACAGGGGCAGTCGCTCGGCAAGAACGACCTCTGGATCGCGGCGACCACCCAGGCGAGCGGAGCCCGCCTGCTCACGACCGACCGCGACTTCGACCGCCTGCACCCGACGTTCCTCGACCGCGATTGGATCGACCCGAGCACCCGCTAACCGCGTGGCGTCAGCTCCGCGATGCGGTCGGCGAACCGCGGCCACGTCTCGACCAGTGCCGCCCGGCTGCCGCCGACGTAGTCGGCGTAGTCGAACCCCGGAGCCATCGTCGCGCCGAGCAGCGCGAAGCCGTCGTCCGCGATCAGCCGCGTCCCCTGCCACACGCCGGCCGGCACGACGAGCTGCGGGACGTGCCCGGCGGCCAAGTCCTGCCCCAGCACGACCTCCTTCCCCGTGCCGTCCGGCCAGAGTTGCAGCATCCGCACCGGCGAGCCGAGGTAGAAGTGGAAGATCTCGTCGCCGGGCAGGGCGTGCAGCTCCGAGACGTGGCCGGGCTTCAGCAGGTAGTAGATCGTCGTCGCCACCGCCCGCGGGGCCGGGTGCGTCGGCAGCGTCCCGGCCGGGAGCGTCTGCCGGCTGCGGTAAATCTCGCGGAAGAACCCGCCCTCGACCGGGTGCGGCTTCAGGTCGAGCAACCGAATCACGTCGTCCGCCGTCATGCAGGTCCTCCAAGAATGGCCCGCAGATGACGCGGACTTCGACGCAGATAAAGAGGATAAATACCAAGAGATGATTTCTTTCTTATCCGGTTTTCATCTGCGCTCTTATCGGCGTCATCTGCGGGCCATTGTCTTTATGCGGTGGCGACGACCACCGAGTACCCGCGGTTCTCGATCACGTCGCAGCCGCCGAACGCCTCGAAGATCAGCGGGACCACGGCCGTCGGCATCTTCGTCACGATGGCGAACCGGCCGCCGGGTTTCAGCAGGTCGCGGGACCGGCCGATGAACAGCCGCGCGACCATCGAGTCGCCGTAGTACGGCGGGTTCGCCAGGATCGCGTCGAAGCTGCCCAGCGGCAGCCCGGCCATCGTCTCGCTCGTCACGACCTCGTAGTTCGTCAGGCCGTTCGCCTTCGCGTTCAGTTCGCACACGGCGTTCGCCCGCAGGTGGCTGTCGATGAACGTCACCTTGCCGAGCTTCGCCTTCGTCGAGATCAGGCAGCCGACGACGCCGCACCCGCTGCCGAGGTCGAGGACGTGCTCGCCGTCCTTCACCTCGGCGACTTCGAGCAGGGCGCGGGAGCCGTTGTCCATGTGGCCGTAGCTGAACACGCCGGGGCGGGTGAGGAAGTCCATCGACGGGCCGCCGCCGACCTTCGCGTGGAAGTGCATCTCGTGCCGCCGCCGGTCCCGCGGCTCGTCCGGCTTCGTGCTGAAGAACGCCATCCCGGCCTTGCTCGACGGCGTCTCGCCGCACCTGCCGAAAATCTTCTTGTGCTGCTTCGCGAACTCCGTGTCCTTCTCGTACTCGGAGAGCGTAAGGAACGTGCCGCCCGGCGCGAGGGCGTGGAACCCCTGCTCGATGAGGTCGAGCTTCAGCTCGCGGTCGGTGTGCGCCCCGGCCGGCAGGAGGACGGTGTTGAACGTCGGCGGCAGGTCCCACAGGTCGGCGGCGGTGACGACGTCCGCCGTCGCGCCGAGTTCCGCCAGGTCCTCGCGGAGGCGGGCCGCGGGGAACAGGTCCATCTGGAAGCACGTCACGTCCGGCAGGTTCATCGCCTGGACGAGGAACGCGACGGACTTCGGCGCGCCCATCGCGACGCAGACGGGCGGCTTCACGCGGGCGGCGACGGACGGGTAGAGGTCGGTGAGGAAGCGCATCCCTCTAGTGTACGCGGCTACCCGGCAACGACGAAATGCTCGGTCGCGGCGAGCGGCGGCGGGTTCGCGTCCAGCGCCCGGAAGTCGGTCGCGATCGTCCGCCGGGCCAGCCCCTCGGCCTGGCCCTTCAGGAACCCCACGTCCCACGACCGGATGCGGTTGACCCACAGGTCGCTGTACCCGAACGTCCGCTTCCCGCGGCCCCACATGCCGAACGCGATCGCGTCGCCCGGCAGCGGCTTCCCGCGGTACTCGTCGCTCGCCCACTTGTACCGCACGCCGAGGTGCATCGACGACGCCGTCTTGCCGCCGCCGTACTTCTCCTCGAACTTCGCGAGCGTGTCGGCCTCCGTGTTCGAAAGCACGTCGAAGTACAGGCCGACGCGGAACGCCTCCAGGTCCGGCCGCAGCACCGCCCGCAGCCGGAGCAGGTCGCCGACGACGCGGAGGTGCGTCATCGGGTCCTTCCGCTTCCCGACAACGTCGAAGTCGAGTTCCGTGCCGAGCAGGTGGGACTCGTGGCCGCCGACGGTCATGTCGTGGACGACGAGCTTCTTCCCGAGCGCCTCGGCGTACCGGTAGACGACGACGAGGGAGCCGACGACCGAGAAGTCCCGCAACGTCCCCGCGTTCGAGAACAACAGCCGCTTGGTGAGGTCGATGCCGAGCAGCTCGTGCAGATGCGTACTCGCGGTCGCGAAGTCGGTTTTGAACATGAGACGTGTCTCCGAAATGAGGGGGTCGGCGAGTCGCCCCCGTCAGGCAGTACGAGACGAGGCCGGGGTCGAAGGGGACAATTTCTCCAAATTTTCGCGCGAAGGCGGTCGGCGGGGTTGGGGTTGTCCGCCGACCGCGGGCTGGGGTATTCCATCCCGCCCGATCCCCCCGGAGGTTTGGATGAGCCGCGTTGTTTTCACCACGACCCTCGCCCTGCTCTGCTCCGCCCCCCTCGTCTCGGCCGGCCCGATCAACTGGAGTTACACCGCCACCGTCCGCACGGAAACCGGAACCGGCAACCTCTACATCGGTGAGGCGAACCTACAATCGCTGCCGCCGGGCGACCCGAACGGCATCCCGTTCGGCGGCGAGTACGTCTTCTACACCCCGCTGGCCGAGTTCACCGTCAGCGGGTCCGGGATCGACACCGACTCGTTCGCGCCGTTCTTCTTGCCGCGGGGGGACGGCGGCCGCCCGGTCGTTCACACCATCACCCGCGACTTCGACCCGCCGATGGACGACAAGTTCCTCGTCACGTTCACGCTCAAGGACGAAGCGTCCGGCCAGACCGGCACGATCGACTACGCCGGGACGGTGCGGGCCGCGGAGGGGTCCGGCATGTACCCCGGCATCTTTCTGTTCAACCTCGACATGGGGCCGCAGCGGACGGAACTGATCCTCGGCGAGAACAAGTACGCGGTCGAGTCGTTCGGCGGGCTGCCGGACGAGATCGACGAGCCGGCCGGGGCGCGGATGCGGATCACGCCGTCGGCGGCGACGGTCCAGACGCCGGAACCGACGACGCTGGCGCTGGCCGGCCTCGGCCTCGCGGCCGTCGGCCTGACCCGGCGGCGGCGCTAAGTGCAGGGTCGGGGTTCGTTGTCTTGTCCCCTCCCCCCTTGGGGGGGAGGGCTAGGGAGGGGGGTGAGCTTCCCACCCCCGGTGAGGATCGCGTCCGGGGAAGGGAGGTGGGGGGGGGGGGGGCCCCCCCCCCCCCCCCCCCCCCCCCCCCCC
>NZ_JCABYM010000115.1:0-25494 GCF_059499385.1 Limnoglobus sp.
GATACGCCGTCTACCCCCTTCGACTTCCGAAGTCGAAGCCGGACTTCGGAAGTCGATCCCGCGCAGGAGCGTTCGCGGAAATCGAGATACGCCGTCTACCCCCTTCGACTTCCGAAGTCGAAGCCGGACTTCGGAAGTCGGGCGTGCCGATACACTATCCGCGATCCACCCCGCTCCGGACCCCGCCATGATCCGCCCCGCGACGCCCGCCGACGTGCCGACCATCGCCGCCCTCATCCGCGCCCTCGCCGAGTACGAGAAGCTGGCGCACGAGGTCGTCCTCGACGAGGCGAAGCTCCGCGACCACCTGTTCGGCCCGCGGCCCTACGCCGAGGTGCTGATCGCCGAGGCCGACGGGCACGCGGCCGGGTTCGCCCTCTTCTTTCACAACTACTCCACGTTCCTGACGCGGCCGGGGATTTACCTCGAAGATTTGTTCGTCCGGCCCGAATACCGGGGGCGGGGCCTCGGCAAGGCGCTGCTCGTCGCGCTGGCGCGGCTGGCCCGCGACCGCGAGTGCGGCCGGCTGGAGTGGGCCGTGTTAGACTGGAACGAGCCGTCGATCAAGTTTTACCAGTCGCTCGGGGCGGTCGCGAAGGATGAGTGGATCATCTACCGCACGGCCGGCGACGCGCTGGCGAAACTGGCCGAAATGTGAGCGTCCGGCGGGCGTCAACCGGAAGGGGAGGCCGTGATGCGGAAGAGGTTCGTCGCCTGGGCGGTCCTGGCCGCCGTCATGCTCGGCTCGTCCACGGTCGTCGGGCTGGTCCTGAACGTCGCGTTCAAGCCGCGGCCGCCGGACTACAACCGGATGTGGGGCCGGGCCGTCCCCGCCCCCGCGCCGGTCCCGGCGGTCGGCCTGGCGAACCGGCAGGTGACGAACTTCGCCGTGCCGACGGCCGCGACCCCGGCGGACGCCGGCAACCTGCTCGCCGTCATCCGGTCCGTCTGCAACGTGCAAGGGTACGGCCGCCCCGCGGACTGGGCGCAGCTGTTCGACACGACCCGCATGGCCGAGGAGGAGGTTCCGCTCGGCTTCTACCAGCTCCGCCAACAGCAGCCCACCCTCCAAACGATCAACGCCGCCGCCGCCGCGATCCGACTCGACCTGGAAGAGATGGCCGCCCGCCGGTCGCCGACGCTGCCGCGGGGCACGCCGGAGGTCGTCCGCGTCGGGTTCTCCCCGGACCGGCTCGAGGCGCTGGTCATCGCGAAGCACACGACGACGGACCAGGCCGGCCGGCGGGCGGTGGAGTTCCTCCGGTGGTGGATGACCCGCGCGGCCGGGCCGTGGCGGGTGTACGACTTCGACTACGCGAACACCCGGCTGCGGTTCCTGACGGTGCGGGACTACCTGCCGGAACAGGGCGGGCCGGGCGGCTGGTCGGCGGACCGGCCGGCGTTCCTGAACTACCTCGCCGCGGTCCGGTGGCTGGCGATCGCCGGGACGGCGACGGACCCGGCCGCGACGGCGGCCGCCGCGTGGGTCGAGCCGCTCGACGCGGTGCCGCTGGTGCGGTACGTGGACGGGGCGCGGGGGGCGGCGCGGGCGCGGGCGCTGGCGGTCCGGGGGAACGCGAAGCTGGCCCGCGAGTACCTCGACTACGCCACGTCCCGGACGCCGAACGCCGTGTACCTGATGCACGCGCGGGCCGCCGTGTTCGCCGCGACCGGGAAGCGGGCCGACGCCCGGATGCAACTGCAGTCGTTCCGCGACTGGGTCGGCGACGACCCGCTCGCCGTCCTGGAGGACGCGAAGCTGACGGCCGCCGAGGCGGACGACCCGAAGGCCGCGATCCCGGTCCTCCGGAAAGGGCTGACCACGTTCCCCGGCGACCGCACGCTGATGATGGAGCTGGCCCGCCGCGTGCCGGCGGAGGAGCGGGAGGCCGTCGGCGAGTTGATGGCGAAGACCGGCAGCCCGCTGCTCGTGCAGGATGCGGCCGCCCTGTTCGAGCCGCAGTCCCCCAGCCTGCTCGACGCATTGTGTACCGGCTACCTGCGGGCGAAACCGGGCGACCCGCTCGTGCTGCCGTGGGCCGTACAGGCGAAGGTCGCGAGGGGGCAGCCGAAGGCGGCGGGCGACCTCCTCAAGGGCGTGCCGGCCGCGGACCGGCCGGGCGTCATCGAATGGCTGACCGGGCGGGCGTTTTCCTCCACGGCCCCGGCGGACTACTACCCCGCCCTCGCGGCCGCCGACGCCGGCGGGCCGCTCGTCGCCCGGCTGGTCCCGGCGTTCGCGGACATGCTGCTGTTCGTGAACCCGAAGCCGTTCGACCACAAGAAGCGGGTGGCGAACCTGACGGCCCTGCTCGCCGCCCACCGGGAGAAGGCCCCGGCCGACCCGTACCTGAACTTCGGCGACGCGCTCCTGATCGCGGCCGACGGCGACTGGGCGAAGGCCGACGCGGAGTTGGCGAAGGGGTACGCGAAGCTGCCGAAGCCGACGCGGACGGCCCGGACGCCGAACCCGCTGCTCGGCCCGGACGGGCGGCCGGACCCGGCCGGGTACGAGCGGTTCCGCGCCCTCCGCGCGTTCTTCCTGTTCAAGCAGGACAAGTGGAAGCAAGCCTACGCCGAGTTGCCGCCGGCCGTGGACACGTTCGACCACCTCGCCAACCTGATGCTGACGGACCGGGACGAGTTCAAGCTCGCGGAGCTGTGCGACCTGCACGCGAAGGCGTTCCCGGACGACCTGGAAGTGATCGCGTGGCGGGGCGAGGCCCAGTACCTGAAGCAGAACGACGCCGAGGCGGCCCGGCTCTTCAAGGAGTACCGGGACAAGTCCGGCCGCGACGCCCGGCAGAAGTATCGGGCCGACGAGCGGCTGATCCGCGCCTACGTCCGGCTGAAGCGGCCGGCCGACGCGCGGGCGATCCTCGACGAGGCGGCGGAGCAGGTCCCCGTCTCCTCGCTGTTGGTCGTGCTCGTCCGCGCCGCCGAGGGGGACGCGGACGGCGTCCTCGAAGAGTTCGACCGCGTCCAGCCGCTGAACACGGCCGGGTGGTACGCGGACCCGGACCTCGGCCCGCTCCTCCGCGCCCCGGCGTTCGCCGCGGTGCGACAAAAGTACCCGCCGCCGGTACGATAACAGCCACCGAGCGTTCCTTCGGAGGCGTCGCCGTGTCGTTGCGGATTCTCATCGCGGCTTCGGAAGTGGTCGGGTTCGCGAAGACCGGCGGGCTGGCGGACGTGGCCGGCGCGCTGCCGCGGGCGCTGGCGGCGCGGGGGCACCAGGTCGCCGTCGTCATGCCGTTCTACCGGTGCGTCCGGCTCGGCAAGGTTCCGGTCGAGCGGACCAGCCACGTCATCCCCGTCCCCGTCGGCACGCGGACGCTCGCCTGCCGCGTGTTCCGCGCGAAGCTCCCGAAGACGGACGTGCCGATCTTCTTCATCGACCAGCCGGAGTACTTCGACCGCGAC
Source organism: Limnoglobus sp. (assembly GCF_059499385.1). NCBI lineage: Bacteria > Pseudomonadati > Planctomycetota > Planctomycetia > Gemmatales > Gemmataceae > Limnoglobus > Limnoglobus sp. The sequence continues at coordinate 3,424 of NZ_JCABYM010000115.1, forward strand.
GACCCGGCCGCCGGCCGCGGGCTGTACCAGCAGAACATGCCCGGCGGGTACAAGGCCGACTACCCGGACAACGCCGAGCGGTTCGTGTTCTTCAGTCGGGCCGTCGTGGAGGCGGCGCACTCGATGGCGTTCGTCCCGGACGTGATCCACGCCAACGACTGGCAGACGGGCCTCGTGCCGGTCTACCTGAACGAGGTGTTCCGCACCCGGCCGCAGTACGAGCACACGCGGAGCATCTTCACCATCCACAACATCGCGTACCAGGGCATGTACGGCCCGGACGTGATGAAGCTGACCGCGCTGCCCGGCTGGCTGTTCAACCACGCGCAGCTCGAGTTCCACGGGCACTTCAACTTCCTGAAGGCGGGCATCGTCTTCGCGGACGTGATTAACACCGTCAGCCCGACGTACTCCCGCGAAATCCAGACGGCCGAGTACGGCTGCGGCCTGGAGGCGCTGTTGCGGACGAGCCGGATGAAGCTGTTCGGCATCATGAACGGCGTCGATTACGACGCCTGGAACCCGGCGACCGACCCGTACCTGCCGAAGCACTACGACGCGGACACGGTGTTCGACGTGAAGCCGGAGTTGAAGGCGGAGTTGCAGCGGCAGTACAAACTGCCGGTCGAGCCGAAGAAGCCGCTGCTCGGCGTGGTCGCGCGGCTGGTCAGCCAGAAGGGGATCGACCTGATTCTGAGCGCCGCCCCCGGCTTCCTGGACCTCGGCTGCCAGATGGTGTTTCTGGGGGAAGGCGATCCGGAGTACCACAACGAGCTGCAGCAGTTCAAGCAGAAGCACCCGGACCAGGTCGGCGTGTACCTGGGGTACAGCGAGGCGCTGGCGCACCTGGTCGAGGGCGGGGCGGACCTGTTTCTGATGCCGAGCCGGTACGAGCCGAGCGGGCTGAACCAGCTCTACTCGATGAAGTACGGCACGCCGCCGGTAGTCCGGCAGACCGGCGGCCTGGCCGACAGCGTGGTCGGGGCGACGCACGAGTCGCTGGCCGGCGGCCACGCGACCGGGTTCAGCTTCGGGGAGTACACGGCGAACGCGCTGTACCAGACGATCAAGTGGGCGGTGACGCTGTACCGCGACCGGCCGAAGGACTTCCGGCAGGTGGTCCGGCACGCGATGAAGCAGGACTGGTCGTGGGACCGCAGCGCCGCCGAGTACGAGAAGCTGTACTTGAGGGTGCTGGGGCGGTGACTCTTGTAGGGCGGGTCAAGGCTTTGCGCCGACCCGCCGGGGGTGGCTGGGACCGACGGCGGGTCTTGTAGGGCGGGTCAAGGCTTTGCGCCGACCCGCCGGGGGTGGCTGGGACCGACGGCGGGTCGGCGCAAAGCCTTGACCCGCCCTACCCAACTACCCAACCGTCCTCCGCCGTTCGGCAGCCCGTTCCTCCACCAGTTTCAACAACTTATTCCAAAACTCCGGCGTCATCGGGACCGACGGCGCGGTGTCTTCCAGGGCGGCGTCAAGCTTCTGTTCCAACTCGTCCATCGAGTTCACGACGTAGCTCGTCCCGGCCGGCGGGTCGGGGAGTGGGTCGTCGTAGGTTTCGATGGCATGCTCCACGAATTCCGCAACGTCGGCGAACCCGGCGGCCTTCGCCTTCGACTCGGCGATGGTGCGGACTTCGTCGGACAAGGTAATCGTCATGAGCAGCCCTCGGGTGACGTTAACCTACCGGTGACGGAAGGGGCGTGTCAATAACTTGAGGTGTAAACGCCGAAAGCCCAGGGTCGGCCGACCCTGGGCTTTCAAGATTTTTCACTTCGCCTTACGCCTTCGCGGCCGGGGCTTCTTCCAGCGGCTTGACGTTCACCTTGCGGCTGTCGTTGCTGAAGTAGACGGTCCCGTCGCACAGGGCGAACAGGTAGTCGTTGCGGGCGCGCTTGACGTTCGCGCCGGGGTGCCACTTCGTGCCGCACTGGACGACGAGGATGCTGCCGGTCGTCACGCTCTCGCCGGCGTACTTCTTGATGCCCCGCCGCTTCGCGTTCGAGTCGCGGCCGTTGCGGACCGAGCCTTGACCCTTCTTGTGTGCCATGACCGAGGACTCCGAGATAATCCGAGTTTCAGGCTAGATAGCTTAGGGAACGCGAGGGCGGGCGGAAAGCCCTGACTTCCGAAGTCCGGCTTCGACTTCGGAAGTCGAACGTCCAGTCGCCTTCGCCGCATCTGCAACCGCCCCTCCGCCGCCTCGACTTCCGAAGTCGAAGCCGGACTTCGGAAGTCGGTCACTTCTTCCGAAGGTGGTACACGTACAGCCCCATCACCGCGACGATCGCCACGCCGACCAGCGCGAGCGAGACGCGCATCACCCACACCTTCGCGTTGCCCAGCCCGGCGTCGCGGCTCTCCGCGATCTTCCCCGTGGCCAGGTCGAAGAACACCTGCCGGGCGTCCTGCGTCATCAGCACGAACTGCGTGCCGTCCTGCGAGAACACGCCGCCGGCGCTCCACAGGATGTACCGCATCGTGTGCGGCAGGTCGTCCGGCCGGGCGACCAGCTCCCGCACGGAGTACGTCCGGAGCAGCTTCCCGTTCGCGTAAAGGCTGACGGCCGGGGCCGCGAGTTGTTCCGCCACCGCGTCGTCCGGCAGCTTCCGGCCGGCGTAGTGCCGCCACTGCGCGTTCTCGCCGTGGAACCGCACGAGATGGACGCCGTCGTCCGCCGGGAACGCCTCGTAGTCGAACCAATCGACCGCCCACAGCGGCTTCGTCGAATCGTCCGCCCGGTAGAGGCCGCTCGCCGCGTACTTCTGCCGGAGCATCGCGTGGTGGGAATTCTCCTTGCGGTTCGGGTCGTCCGACTTCGGCGGAACGAGGACGAAGACGTACTCGCGGTTCGGAGACGTGAAGTCCGACGGCACGGGGTACGCGATCGGCTTCTCGTTCGCGGCGGCGGGGGTCGCGAGCAGGAGCAGCAGCACGGCGGTTCGCATGAGGTCATGATAGGCCCGCCGGTATAATCGGTGCGTATGCTTCCCGAACCGCCGCCCGTGAGTCCCGCCCGCCGCCTCGGCCGCGCCCTGAAGGCCCGCACGTTCCGGTCCCTCCGCCACCCGAACTACCGGCTCTACTTCTTCGGCCAGCTCGTCTCGTTCATCGGGTCGTGGGTACAGACCACGGCCGTCATGTGGCTCGCCTACGACCTGACCGGCGACCCCGGCTGGCCGGCGTACCTGATGGTCGCGCAGGTCGGCCCGACGCTCCTCCTCGGGCCGTTCGGTGGGGCCGTCGCCGACCGGTTCCCGAAGCGGGCCGTCATCCTCGCGACGCAGGCCGCGTTCATGCTGAACGCGCTGGCCCTCACCGTCCTCGTCGCGTCGGACTTCGTCACGCCGACACTGCTGCTCGCGATGCAGTTCACGAGCGGATTGATTCAGGGAATCGACCTCCCGGCCCGGCTCGCGGTCGTGACGGACCTCGTGCCGACCGAGGACGTGGTGAACGCCGTCGGGCTGAACTCGCTCCTCTTCAACTCGGCCCGCGCCACCGGCCCCGCGATCGCGGGCCTCTTCTTCCTGCTCGCGAAGTCCTTCACGAACGCGGAGGCGACGCGGCTCGGGGCGGCGATGTGCCTCGCCGCGAACACGATCAGTTACCTCGCCGTACTGGTCGCGTTGTCGCGGATGGACGCGCTGCCGACGCACGACAAGCACGCCGCCCGCGGGTCGTTCTGGGCCGGGTTCCGCTACCTCGCGGCGCACCGCGGGCTGGCGGCACTCGTGCTCCTCACCGGCGGGTTCTGCGTGTTCGCGTGGCCGGTGCTGACGCTCTTCCCCGCGTACACGAAACTCGTCCTCGGCAAGGCGGAAGGCTCGTACAGCCTGCTGCTCAGCGCGTTCGGCGGCGGGGCGCTCGTCGGCGCGCTCGCGACGGCGACGTTCGGCTCGGTCCACCGCCGCGGCCGGTTCCTGCTGCTCGGCGCGGCCGCCGGGTGGGTCGGGCTGCTGATCCTGCTACTCGTGAACGTGCTGCCGCTAGGGATGCTCGCGTGCGTGTTCCTCGGGTTCGGCATGGTCCTGTACCTGTCCACCGGGCAATCGACGCTCCAGACGAGCGTGCCGAACGCCGTCCGCGGCCGGGTCATGGCCCTGTGGGCGATGATGCTCAGCGCCAGCTCCCTGCCCGGCCACCTGACGGCCGGGGTGCTCGCGCGGTCCTACCCCGTGCCGGACGTGCTGCTGCTCATGTTCGCCGGCGTGGGCGTCACGATGCTCGGCCTGGTCGCGCTGGTGCTGTTGAAACCGTTCCCGCACCAGAAGTAGGCGGGCCGTCACTTCTGCAAAATCAACTTCCCCCGGCGGGTGATGCGGAGCTTGTACCGCTCGCCGTCGTGCTCGATCACCACCTCGCGGCCCTCGCCGAACAGTTCCTTCGCCTGAACGACCGGCGCTAACGGGTTCGACTCCTCGACATCCGGACGCGAATCGGGGATTTTTTCGTCGCTCATCGCCGCCTCGTGTTGAGACGAAATATCGAGAAATTCAGAGGTTCCGCCGGCCGGCCGAGGAATTCGCACGAAAACACGGCGAATTTCCGGGCCGCGTTATTGACTCTATTCCGAGACCGTCTAGAGTAAAGGCGTCTTGTTGAGATTTTGTCGCAACAAGACGAGCTCGCTCCGCCACCGCTCGGGACCGCGGGATTCGCCCCCCGCTCACCTTCCGTCGCAACGCGGCTCACACCCGTGACCCACGTTTCCTTCGGAGGTGCTCATGCGCACGTCACGCGCCCGCCGAGCGTTTACGCTCATCGAACTCCTCGTCGTCATCGCCATCATCGCCATCCTGATTGGCCTGTTGCTCCCGGCCGTCCAGAAGGTCCGCGAGGCCGCCGCCCGGACGAAATGCACCAACAACCTCAAGCAGCTCGGCTTGGCGACCCACGGCTTCCACGACGCGAACAACAAGTTCCCCTACGGCACGATCGACAAGCAGCCGACCGAGACGGCCTCGACGTGGGTGACCGGGTTCATCCTCGTGCTGCCGTACCTGGAGCAGGACGCGGTCGCGAAGCGGTGGGACCCGAAGCAGCCGCGGAACAGCACCGTCGATACCGACGGCGACGGGTACACGAACGCGACGCTGCAGCAGATGCTCATCCCGACCTACGTGTGCCCGTCGATGACGCCGCCGACCGGGCCGCTGGGCGGGGCCGAGAACCGGGCGTACTGCAGCTACCTGTTCAGCGCCGGGTCGCAGGACGCGACGCTCCACCCGTACCCGCCGACGACCGGCGAGGCGAACTTCGACGGCATCGTCCCGCCGCAGAAGCGGGACATCGCCGCGAACCGGCAGGTGAACATCCTGGCCGTGACGGACGGCACGTCGAACACGTTCCTGGCCGGCGAGACGGACTTCAAGCCGACGGGCGTGCCGTCCACGATGTACGGCGGCGTGTGGGCCTACGGGTACATCGGGTACGCGTGGGGCACGACGTTCCACCCGTTCAACAAGCACGACCACACGACGACGCCCTACGGCGGGTTCCGCAGCGAGCACGTCGGCGGCGGCAACTTCCTGTTCGGCGACGGGTCCGTCCGGTTCACCCGCGAGAGCGTCAACCGCGTCGAGGGGACGGTGAACGTGTACCAGGCGCTGTCCACGCGGGCGGGCGGCGAAGTCGTCACTAACGAGTAAGGGGGTCTGGTCCCAGGGCCGTCCGCCGGTGTCAAACCGACCAAGTAAGGACCCGCATATGAACAAGTTTTCCCTATTCGGGTTGCTCGGCCTGCTCGCGCTCGCCGGTTGCGGCGGAAGCGGCGGGCCGGCGACGACGGCCCCGGCGGAGCAACCGCTGACGGTCGCCGAGTGGCAGTCGATGCCCGCGGACAAGAAGTACCAGGCCGAGACGTTCGAGCGGCTCAAGGTCGGCGAGCCGAAGTTCCAGGCCGAGAAGGCGTGGGACGAGTTCTACCGGAAGACGGTCCAGCCGGGCCGGAAAAAGGAATTGGCCGCCGCGAAGTAACCGACCCACGGCGGCGGCCACTCGCGCCGCCGTGCCCGCCGGGCGGGGTGACCACCGCCCCGCCCGGCACACGAACTTTCACTCAGGAGATTCCACCATGCGTTACCTGCTCGCGGCCCTGCTCGCCGCCGCGCTGGCCACGGCCGCCGCGGCCCACTTCGTGTACGTCGTCCCGGCGAAGGACGGCACGACCGTGCAAGTCGTGTTCAGCGACAGCCTCGACCCGGACGAGAACGTTGCGATCGAGAAGGTCGCGGCCCTGAAACTGACCGCCCGCGCCGCCGACGGCAAGGACGTGCCGGTCGAACACAAAACCGACAAGCACGCGCTCGCGGCGACCGTCCCGGCCGGCACGAAGGTCGTGTACGGGACCGTCACCTACGGCCTGCTGTCGCGGCCGAACACGAAGCCGGCGCTGCTCGTCTACCACCCGAAGGCGATCCTCGGCGAGTGCGACGCGAAGGCGGCGACCGTCGGCGCGAAGGCGGCGCTGGAGGTCGTGCCGGTGACGGCCGGCGGCAAGACGGCGTTCCACGTCCACGCGGCCGGCAAGCCGGTCGCCGACGCGGAGGTGAGCCTGCTGCTGCCGAACGGCGACAAGTCGAAGCTGAAGACGGACAAGGACGGCAAGACGGAGCCGGTGGCCGGGGCCGGCCGGTACGCCGTCTGGGCGCGGCACACGGACCCGACGGCCGGCGAGCACGACGGCAAGAAGTACGAGGAAGTCCGCCACTACGCGACGCTCGTGGTGGACGTGAAGTAACCGAGACAAACATTTTCACCGCAGAGGGCACATGAGGAAAAAAGAAGAGAGAAGAGCGTTCAAAACCATTCTTTGGAACTCTTCTTGGTTTTTCTCTCGTGCCCTCATGTGCCCTCTGCGGTGAATACGGTTTTCGATTTTCACAAGGGGGTCATCATGCGGAATCGTTTCGCCTTCCTGCTCCTGCTCGTCGTTCCCGCCGTCGGCCGCGCCGACGAGCAGCTGCCGCCGTTGCCGGCCGCCGCGTCGAGCCTCGGCGCGATCGCCTGCGACGGGTACGCCTACGTCTACGGCGGACACGCCGGCAAGACGCACAGCTACGACACCAAGACCGTCCTCGGCACGTTCCACCGGCTGAAGCTCGACGGCGGCACGAACTGGGAAGACCTCCCCGGCGGGCCGATCCTCCAGGGGATGAACCTCGCGACGCACGGCGGGAAGGTCTACCGCGTCGGCGGGATGCAGCCGCGGAACGAACCCGGCACGCCGGCCGACAACCACTCGGTCGCCGACGCCGCCGTGTACGACCCGAAGGTCGGGAAGTGGGAGACCCTCCCGCCGCTGCCGCAGGGCCGGTCGTCGCACGACGTGGTCGTCGTCAAGGACGCGCTCGTCGTCGTCGGCGGGTGGACGCAGAAAGGCAAGGGCGAGAAGGCCGAGTGGCTCGATTCCGCGCTGACGCTCGACCTGACCGCGAAGACGCCGGAATGGAAGGCGACGAAGCAGCCGTTCCAACGGCGGGCGCTAACGGCGGCGGTGATCGGCACGAAGGTCTACGTCCTCGGCGGCCTCGACGCCGCGGCCGCGGCCCTGAACCGCGTGGACGTTCTCGACACCGCCACCGGCAAGTGGTCCACCGGCCCGGACATCCCCGGCGGCCGCGTCGGGTTCTCCCCGGCGGCCACGACCGTCAACGGCAAGCTGATCCTCAACACGTCGGAAGGCGTTACGTTCCGGCTGACCCATTCCGGCGACGCGTGGGAGAAGGTCGGCGAGTCGAAGACGAAGCGGATGGTCGCCCGGCTGTTGCCGCACGGCGCGAGCGCGCTGCTCGTCGGCGGCGCGGCGAAGGGCGGCAACGTCGCGGAGGTCGAGGTGCTGACACTCGCCGAGCGGGGCGAGAAGGTGACGGCGAAGTAAGGGCCGGACAAGGGGGCCTTCGAGGCCGGAGGTGGGCATTCCTGGGACCGCGGGCGTCCCGCCCGCCCACCGTCCCGGATTCGGGGACCAGCCTTACGTGGTGGGGAGCGAAGCGGGCGGGACGCCCGCGGTCCCAGGGGTCGAACCCACCTGATTCCAACCTCCTGAAAGGAGCGATTCCTTCGATGAAGAAGATGCCTCGGCGCGGCTTCACGCTGATCGAGCTGCTGGTCGTGATCGCGATCATCGCGATCCTGATCGGCCTCTTGCTGCCCGCCGTCCAGAAGGTCCGGGAGGCCGCCGCCCGGATCAAGTGCGCGAACAACCTGAAGCAGCTGACGCTCGCGCTGCACAACGTCGAGGCCGCGGAAGGCAAGTACCCGGCCGGCGGCCAGTACGCGAACCCGGCGTCCTCCACCTCGTACTCCTACCTCGCCCGGTTCCTCCCGCACCTGGAGCAGGAGAACCTCCAGCGGCTGTTCAACTACAACCTGCCGTACAACAACGCGGCGAACAAGCCGGGGGCGAGCGTCCGCGTCAACACGTTCATCTGCCCGAGTGAGGTGAACCCCCGCCAGCGGCTCGACGCGACCGGCACGCCCGAGCACTACTCGCTCAACTACGGGTGCAACTTCGGGACGTGGATGGTGTTCAACCCGGCGACGCTGGCCACCGGCGACGGCGCGTTCGGGGTGAACCGCCAGTTCCGCCCGGCCGACATGACGGACGGGCTGAGCAACACGCTCGGCATCGCCGAGGTGAAGTCGAACACGCCGTACCAGCGGAACAACAACGCGGCCGCCGGGATGACCGTCCCGCCGGCGACGGCGGCGGACGTAAAGGCGCTCGTCGAGGCGAGCGGCGGGGACGCGTTCAACGTGGACAGCGGCCACACGGAGTGGGTGGACGCCCGCGCCCACCAGACCGGGTTCACGACCGTGCTGCCGCCGAACACGAACGTCGTCGTGGTCAAGAACGGCACGACGTACCAGCACGCGGACTTCAACAACCAGCGGGAGGGGTCGCACGCCACGAACGTCTGCTACGCCGCGATCACCGCCCGCAGCTTCCACACCGGCGGGGTGAACGTCGCCCTCATGGACGGCAGCGTCCGGTTCGTCCGCGATACGTTAGACCTGGCGACGTGGCGCTCGCTCGGCACCCGGTCCGGCGGCGAAGTCCTCGGAGATTACTAGATGGGCCTGCCCGTTGTTGACCCGCAGCCGCTCGCCCGCCCGCGGGGCAAGCGACTGATGCACGCCGTCCGCCGCGGCCACCTGTACCTGGGGCTGTTCCTGTTCCCGTGGGCCGTGCTGTACGGCGTCACCGCGTTCCTGTTCAACCACCCGTCCGCGTTCTCGGACGCCCCGACGACGACGTTCTCGGCGGACGCGCTGGCCGGCACGCCGCTCGAACAGCGGCCGACGGCGCAGCAACTGGCGGAGCAGGTGGTGGCGGTGCTGAACGAGAAGCAGAAGCCGGCGACGCCGTACGCGCTGGCCGGGGAGGCGAAATTCGTCCGCGAGTTCGCGTTCGCCACGGTGAAGGCCGACGGGCAGACGGTGAGCGTGCTCGTGGACGTGAAGGCCGGCGGCGGCACGGTCCGCAGCCAGCCGACGCGGGACCGGGCGGAGCCGGAAAGGCCGCCGTTCGCGCTCGGCCGGGCCGAGTCCCCCGGCGGCCGCGGGCGACAACCGACGGCCCGCCCGCCGGCCGACGGCGTCAAACTCGACGACCCGCTCCACGAGAAGATCAAGGCGAGCGTGCCGACGATCCTGGAGCGGACCGGGTTCCCGGCCGGCGACGTGACGGTGACGAGCGTGCCGGACGTGCAGTTCCCGGTGCTGGCGGACGGCCGGACGTGGACGGCGACGTACAACCCGATGACCGGCGCGGTCGGCGGCACGGCGGCGGACGCGAAGCCGGAAACCGAACTCGGCTGGCGGCGGTTCCTATTGCGGTTGCACACCGCGCACGGCTACCCCGGCGAGCCGAACGCCCGGTGGTTCTGGGCCGTGATAGTGGACGTGATGGCCTTCGTGATGTGCTTCTGGGGCGTGTCCGGCCTGCTCATGTGGTGGCAACTCAAGGCCACGCGGAAGCTCGGCCTCGTCATCCTCGTGCTGAGCGCGATCGCGGCGACCGCCCTCGGCTTCGCAATGCATGCGGCGATGGCGGGGTGAGTGGTGTTTTGTAGGGCGGGTCAAGGCTCTGCGCCGACCCGCCGTCGGTGACAGTAACCCCGGCGGGTCGGCGCAAAGCCTTGACCCGCCCTACGAAGAACCGCCGCGGCGTCGGCGGGTCGGCGCAGAGCCTTGATCCGCCTTACTTCTTCTTCGGCGGGAGGAATTGCGTCACGTCGAGGCCGTCCTTGCCGAGGTGGTGGTCGAGGATGTCGATCCGGCCGCGGTTCTTCATCCCGAGGAGTACGCGGCCCATTTCGTCCCACCAGATCGCGTCGAGGACCGCCGGGTTCGTCGCCTTCAGCCGGCGGTACTGCTCCAGCCGCTTGCGGAAGGCGTCCGCGTCGGCCTTCGCCAAACTCTCGCGCTCCTTCGTGTACGCCTCCGCCTGTTGCTCGAACCGGAACTTCGTCGCGGCCGCGTCCCGCAATCGCGCCGCCGCGTCCTGTTGCGCCTGGTTCTCCCGTGTGCTCATCATCGTCTGGGCGCGGTTCACCTGCTCGAACGCGTCCCGCACCTCGGCCGGGGCCGACAGGTGCTCGACGCTGACGCGCTGCACGACGACGCCGAGTCGGTGCGGTTGGAGTCGCGGGGTCAGCCGGTCGAGCGCCCACCGCGGCAACTCCGCCCGGCCGGTCAAGAGTGCATCGTCCACGCCCGTGCCGCCGAGCCACTCCGCGGCGAGCGCCTCGACCTCGCGGCCGAGCACGAGATCGACCTGATCGCGGTTCGACAAGTAGTCGTCGAGTCCCGAATCGGTCTCGTCCACGGCGAACTCGACGACGAGCCGGGCGTTGACGAGGTTCTGGTCGCCGGTGAGGAACTGGCCGCCGGCGTCGTCGTCCGGGGCGTACCCTACGGCGAGCTGCCGGACGGTGCGGACGGCGACGCGGTCCACGCGGTCGATGCCCCACGGCCACCCGACCCACAGCCCCGGCCCCGGCCGGGCGACGACGCGGCCGAACCGCCGCACGACGCCCCGCTCCTCCGGCCGCACCTGCGCGATCCCCGTCGCGAGGTACGCCAGGAGCGCGAGGGGCAGGACGTAGCGGAGGCGGGTCACTTCTTCTCCACCCCCGGCGGGGTCAACAGCAGGTCGAACAGCGGGTGCTTGCTGGACAGCAGCAGCACGTCCCGCGTCTCGCTGAGCAGCGTCTGGTACGCCTTCAGCTTCTGGAGGAACTCGTAGAACTTCGGGTCGGTCGCGTGGGCCTCGTTGCGGATGCGGTCGGCGTCCACGTCGGCTTGGCCCTCAATCGTCTGCTTCCGCGCCCGCGCCTCCGCCTCGGTCGTGCGGGCCTCCTTCTCGGCGGCGCTCGCGATGTCGGCCGCCCGCTTGCGGCCCTCGCTCTCGTAGTCGGCGACCTTGCGGGCGCGCTCGCTACGGATGCGCTCGGCGATGCTCGCCCGCACCGCCTCCGGGTAGCTGAACCGCCGCAGCCGTAGGTCCACGACTTCGATGCCGTACTCGGACTGGACCTTCTCTTTCAGGTCGTCGCCGAGGAGCTTTGCCCGCAGCTTCGCCGTGCGATCGTCCACCTTCGCCGGGTCCGCGACGGCGACCAGTTCGTCGAGCGGCATCGTGCTGATGACGGCCGCGAGCTTGCCGTTGACCCGCGGCGTCAGAATCCGCTTCGCCTGCTCCGGCGTGCCGACGGTACGGAGGAACTTGTCCGCGGCCTCGGCACTCGGAATCCGCCACGTCACGAACGCGTCCACGGCCAGCGTCTTGTCCACCGTCTTCGTCGTCACGTCGCGGGTCAGCGACTCGACGGCGGGGAGGTCGAACGCCTGCAACCGGCGGTCGATCCGCAGCACGGAATCGACCGGCCACGGCAGCTTCAAGTGCAGCCCGGCGGCCGTGCCGCCGTCGAGCGTGGCGACCGGCTCGCCGAACCGCGTGACGTAGGCGTACTCCGTCACGTCCACCGCGTAGAACGCCGTGCGGAGCCAGACGACGAGCACCAGCGGGATCAACCAGCGGAGCTTCTTCATGGGTCCTTCTCCGGCGGGCGGAGCAGGGCGGGGGGAATCTTGAACCCGTCCGGGTCGGCGAGCAACAGGTGCCGCTTGCCGGGGATGTCGGCGGCGTCGAGCAGAATCTTGTCGCGGCCGGTCAGGACGCCGGACACGGCCGCGAGGCCGAGGCGGAACTCCGTGAGCGCCCGCCGGGCGGCGAGGATTTCGGCCCGCCGCTGGTTCAGCTCGGCGGCGACGTGCGCGCGGTCGGCCCCGCCCTTCACGCGGGCCTCCAGCTCCTTCGCCATCGCCTCCTCCTCGGCCGCGGACATCGTCGTGCGGGCCTTGTGCCACGCGAGGAAGGCGTCGCGGTCGGCCGTCGCGTCGGCCCGCTTCTTCGCCGCCTCCGCCTCGGCCTGGCGAACCATTCGCGTCGCCTCTTCCTCGGCCCGCCGCTTCTGCCGCGTCGCCTCGGCCTCGGCCTCGTTGACGAATCGGTCCCGCTTCTGGATCGCCTCCGCGACGGCATGGTACGACGCGACGACCTCCTGCGGCGGGTGCAGGTCGTGCAGCGTCAGCCCGTCGAGTTTCACGCCGAGCTGGTCGCCGGTCGTTTCCTTCAACCGCTGAACCAGCCGGTCGAACGCGGTCCGCTCGAACGACTGACGGCGGGTTGTCAGTAAGTCGAGGAACGCGTCCCCGGCGGTGAGTTCGCGGAACACGGCCTCGGCCTGGGAGCGGATGACGGCGTCCGGGTCGCGGCTGCCGAAGAGGAACGTCCGCGGGTCGGCGACGGTGTACCGGACGGTCGCGAGGAGTTCGATCAGGTTGCCGTCGCCGGTGACCATCAGCGACTCGTCGGTGAGCCGGGCGACCTCCTCCGTGTGGCCGCTCGCCCACGTCAGGTCGCGGTCGGTGATGCCGGGCAGCCCGCCGGGCGTGCGGAGTTTCTGCTGTTCGGCCTTCGCGAGTTGCAGTTGTTGCTGCCGGTCCTGCCCGACGCGGCGGAAGCCGATCTCGACCGTGCGGACCTCGGCCGGCCGCAGCTTCGTGACCGCCTCGACCGGCCACGGCCAGCGGACGTGCAGCCCCGGCGACAGGTCTTCCCGCGGCGAGCCGAACCGTTGCACCACGCCGACCTCGTTCGCGTTCACCTGCGTCAAACCGCTGAGAATCCAGGCGAAGATCGCAACTGACACCGCGATGACAGTGACCGCCTTCCACCGGTGTTCGACGGCGTGGAGCAGGTCGTCGGCGTGGACGGTGTTCAGCCACCGGTCGAACGCCCGGTACGAATCGCGGACGCCGACGAGCGTAGGGTTCGTCGCGGTCCGCTCGAACGCGAGCAGCCGCATCGAGTTCAGTAGGACGAGCAGCGAGCCGAGTTGGTGGTAGATCGCGCCGACGAGCGGGGCCTGCTCGTACACGTCCGGCGAGGTCGCGAACAGCGGCCACAGGAGCCCGGCGAGGAGGATGCCGACGAGGTTGACGCCGAACCCGAACCAGACGATGTTCTGGCGGATCACCTTCACCGTCTCGCGGCTGAGGCGGACGAGCAGCGGCAGCGGGCGGAGCGGCTCGCCCATCAACACGATGTCGCCGGCCTCGGCGGCGATGTCCGTTCCCGTGCCGACGGCGATGCCGACGGCCGCCTTCGCGAGGGCCGGGGCGTCGTTGATGCCGTCGCCGACGAACGCGGCGGCCGGCGGCAGGTGCTCCGTCTTCTGCGCCGGGAGCAGTTCCGAATGCACGGCCGCGAACGGCAGGTCCTTCGCGACGCTGTTCGCGGCGGCCGCGCGGTCGCCGGTCAGGAGCGAAAGTGACAGCCCGCTGTCGGCGAGTTCGGACAGCACGCCGACGGCCTCCGGCCGGAGCGTGTCTCGCGCGCCGATCGCGCCGAGCAACTCGCCGTTGCGGACGACGAGGAGCGTCGTTTGCCCCGTGGAATCGAGGCGATTTTGAACGTCGTCCAGATTCGGCGGGACCGCGACGCCTTGTTCCGTCAGGAGCCGCCGCGTCCCGACCAGCACCGTCGCGCCGCCGATCTTCGCGGATACGCCGGAGCCGGGGACGGCCTGGAACTCCGCGACCGATTCCAGCGCGAGGCCGCGCTCGTTCGCCGCGTGAAGGATTGCCTTCGCGAGGGGGTGTTCGCTCCGCTGCTCCGCGCTCGCCGCGATCCGCAACAACTCGTCGGGTGAAGTCGAGCCGAGCGGGATCACGTCGCCGACCGCGAGTTTGCCCTCGGTCAGCGTGCCGGTCTTGTCGAACGCGATGGCCGTCACGCCCGCCAATCGCTCGAGCGCCGCCCCGCCCTTGAGCAGCACGCCGGTCCCGGCGAGGCGGCCGACGGCCGCGATCACGGCCGCGGGCGTGGCCAGCACCAACGCGCACGGGCACGCCACGACCAGCACCGCGAGCGTCGGGTAGAGGGCCACCCGCGACGCGGCCGACACCGACACCGGCCGGTCCGGCGTGCGGCCGCTCAGTTGGAACAGGACGTTGATCCCGAACGTGACGAGCGCGAGGCCGAGGACGATTGGGAGGAACCGCCGGGCGAGCCGGTCCGCGTACCGCTCTAGCGGGGCCTTCTCCTTCAGGGCCTGCCCGGTCAACTCGATCACCTGCCCGGCGACCGTCTGCTTCGCCACCTTCCGCGCATCAATCGTGAGCGCGCCGTGCTGGTTCACGCCGCCCGCCAGCACCGCGTCGCCGGGGCCGACCTCCCGCGGCAGACTTTCGCCCGTGAGCGCTGACGTGTCGAGCGTCGAGCGGCCGTCGGTCACCACCCCGTCAACGGGAATCTTGCCACCGGGCTTCACGACGACGCGGTCGCCGACTTGCAGGTCCGCCGCGAAGACGCGGACCTCCTGCCCGTCCCGCAGCACCCACGTCCGGTCCGGGAACAGCTCGACGAGCTTTCTCAAGACGCGCTGCGTGCGGTCGAACGTGATCGCTTCGAGGCACTCGCCGACGAGGCCGATGACGACGACCTCCGCGGCCACGAGCGGCTCGCCGATCAGGATGGCGGCGATGCACGCGACGGCGACGGCGAGGTCCGCGCCGACCCTCCCGTCGGCCGCGCCTTCGAGAGACGTGTAGAGAACCCGCGCCCCGCCGAGGACGGCCGCGAGCAGGGCGTACCGGTAGCCGTACAACTCCCGTGAGGCGAGCGTCGGCAGGTCGAGGCCGAAGGCGGACGAGAGCCACCCCGCGAGCGGCGGCCACACGTCCAAGAGGAGCAGCGAGAGGACGACCGCGGTGAGCGCGTACAGGGCGGCGTTCGAGCGGCGCTCGAACGGCTGGTCGGCGGGGTCGAATTCGCGGTGCATACGCGGCCGAGGCGGGGCGGGCGGGGGTCGTGGTCCGGCCGGGTTATCCTATTCACCCGCGGCGGACCCCCGCCGGGCCGGGGTGTGATGTTTTCGTGATTTCCGGGGCGGCCGGCCGGCCGATCCGGTAAACTGGCCAGACGTTCATCCTGGGGTTCGCCATGCCCGCCGACCTGCCGCCCGCGGTACTCGCCGCCGTCGCGAAGCACTGGGGATTTCGCACGCTCCGCCCGCTCCAGGCCGAGGCCATCCGCGCCGCCCTCGCCGGCCGGGACTCGCTCGTCGTCATGCCCACCGGCGGCGGGAAGTCGCTCTGCTACCAGGCCCCGGCGCTCGTCCGCGACGGCCTCACCGTCGTCGTGTCCCCGCTCATCGCGCTCATGAAGGACCAGGTGGACGGGCTAGCCCGCAACGGCGTCGCGGCCGTGCGGCTCGACAGCACGCTCACGCCGGCCGCGTGGACCGAGGCGGTGAACGCGATCCGTGGGAAGCAGGCGAAGCTCGTGTTCGTTTCCCCCGAGCGGCTGGTGAACACGAGCACGTACCAGCTGCTCCGCGACGCGGGGGCGCACGCCGTCGCCATCGACGAGGCGCACTGCATTTCGCACTGGGGCCACGACTTCCGCCCGGAGTACCGGATGCTCGCCCGGCTCCGCGAGTTCTTCCCCGGCACGACCGTCCACGCCTACACCGCCACCGCGACCGAGCAGGTCCGCCGGGACATCATCGCGCAGCTCAACCTGAAGACGCCGGAAGTCTTCGTCGGGAACTTCGACCGGCCGAACCTGACGTACCGGGTGTTGCCGCAGGTGGACGTGCTCGCGCAGGTCCGCGAGGTGCTCGACCGGCACAAAAACGAGGCCGGCATCGTCTACTGCCTGCGGCGGAACGACGTGGACACGCTCGCGGCGGCCCTGGCGCGGGCGAAGTACCGGGCCGTGCCGTACCACGCCGGGATGTCCGCGGAGGACCGGAAACGGAGCCACGACCTGTTCGCGAGCGAAGAAGCGGACATCGTCGTCGCGACGATCGCATTCGGCATGGGGATCGACCGGTCGAACGTCCGGTTCGTCGTCCACGCCAGCGTGCCGAAGACGATCGAGCACTACCAGCAGGAAACGGGCCGCGCCGGCCGGGACGGGCTGCCGAGCGAGTGCGTGCTGCTGTTCTCGCTGGCGGACGTGGTGGCGCTGCGGCGGATCATGGAGAAGTCCGCGGCCGAGGCGAACGCCGACCCGCAGTACGTCCAGGCGGCGAAGGGGCAGCTCGACCAGATGGCGCGGTACGCCGGCGGCGCGGTCTGCCGGCACAAGGCGCTCGTGAACCACTTCGGCCAGCCCTACGAGACCCCGAACTGCGGGGCGTGCGACATCTGCCTGGGCGACACGGAAGACGTGCCGGACGCCACCGTGGTGGCACAGAAGATTCTGTCGTGCGTGGCCCGCGTGAACGAGGGCTTCGGCGTCAACCACGTCATCGACGTGCTCCGCGGCGCGGACACGGACGCCGTCCGGTCCCGCGGGCACGACAAGCTCAGCACGCACGGGCTGCTCAAGGCGATGGGAAAGCCGGAGATTCGCGACTACGTCTTCCAACTGATCGGCCAGGACGTGTTGGCGCAGTCCGAGGGCGAGTACCCGGTGCTGAAGCTGAACGCCGGGTCGTGGGCCGTCATGAACGGGAAGCGGCAAGTGAAGCTGATCCAGCGGGCGAAGCCGGCCGCGGGGAAGCCGGAGAAGGCGACGCTCCCGGCCGGCAGCGACCCGGAACTGTTCGAGCTGCTCCGGCAGCTCCGGCGGCAGCACGCGGCCCGGCTGGGCGTGCCGCCGTACCAGGTGTTCGCGGACACGGTGCTGGCGGAACTGGCCCGCTGCCGGCCGACGACGCCGGAGCGGATGCGGCTGGTCTCCGGCGTCGGCGACGTGAAGCTCCGCGAGTTCGGACAGCCGTTCCTGGCCGCGATCGTGGAGTACGCTGGGGCGATGGGGCTGCCGACGGACCTGCCGCCGCCGCGGGAGCGGGACGCGGCCGCCGCCCCGCCGCGGGACCCGACGCGGATTTCGGCGGCGAAGCAGCTGTCGTTCTCGCTGTTCCGCGACGGCTGTTCCGTCGAGGACGCGATGCACCAGACGAAGCTGTCGCGGGGCACGGTCTGCGACCACCTGGCGGACTTCGTCCGCGCCGAGCGGCCGGCGTCGATCTTCCCGTGGGTCCCCGAGGACGTGTGCGAGCGGGTGGCGGCCGCGGCCGAGCAGCACGGGATGGCGCGACTGAAGCCGGTGTTCGTGGCGCTGAACGAGGAGGTGAGCTACGACGCGATCCGCGTCGTGTTCGCGTTCCTGGAATCGCGGGCGAGCGACCGGGCTTGACCCGGTCGGCCGCGGCTACACGCCGGGGCCGTACAGCACCCGCGGCTCCCGCTCGCCGGAGCGGGTGAGCACCAGCCCGCCGGGCGGCCCGTTCACCGTCACGACGCACCCCGGCTTCCCGGCCGCGTGCTCGGCGAGGATCGCCTCCAGCGCCTGCACGATCGCCACGCAGTTCCGGTCGGCCGACAGGTCGTTGTAGCTCAGCCCCCGCGCCGCCTTCAACCGCACGTCCCGCTCGGCCTTCGGCCCGCCGAACTCGACGGCCGCGACCTCCTCGAAGAACCGGCGGATGACCTCGACGCCGTACCCCCGCTGCGACCGCTCGCCCCACGGCTCGACGAACGTGCCGTTGTAGTGGTAGTTCGGCGTGTACTTGAACTCGCCGGGCGAGCGGTCCTCGACGGTCAGCTCCACGCCCCGCTTCCGCTGGTGCGCGATCCAGACGCCGTTATCGAACCGGAACTGTACCTCCTGATCGACGTAGCCGGGGAAGTTGTCCGGCGTCACCCAGCTCGTGTGGATGTCGAAGCTCGCCTCGCGGCCGTCCGGGTGGGTGTACGTTACCTGGAGTTGCGTCGAGTCCCAGGTGTTGCCGCCCGCCGGGCCGACGAGGCCGCGCTGCCCGGTCGCGGTGATCCGCGTCAGCTTCCACGCCGGGCCGAACGTGAAGTCGATCAGCTTCGTGTAGTGGCACGCCACGTACGTGCCGGGGTTGCGGCCGGTCAGCCACTCGGCGAACTGGCCCGTCGAGATCGACTTCGGTTCGAGCAACGAGCAGTACCCGTTGTTGACGTGCTTCAGGTTCCCCTCGACGACGTGCGTGCGCAGCTTCTTGTGGTCCGGGTCCAGCAACTTGTGGTACACGACCTTCGCCAGCACGCCGTTCTTCTCGGCGAGCGCCTGCAGTTCGTCCAACTCGGCGAGGGACAGGACGGCCGGCTTCTCGATCAGGACGTGCTTTCCCGCGGCCAGTGCCGCCTTCGCCGGTGCGAAGTGCCGGTCGTCCGGCGTCGCCACGCACACCACGTCCACGTCCGCCTTCGCCAACTGCTCGGCCGCGTCCGGGCCGGTCAGGTTCGCGAACGGCTTCGGGGCGTGCGGCAGGTACTTCGCGGCCCGCGCCCCGGTGCGGGTGGCGACGGCCGCGAGTTCGACCTCGACCAGCCCGAAGTCCCGGCGGTACAGGCCGTCGCGGTGGGCGGCCTCGAAGAACGGGCGGTACGTCTCGTCGAAGATCATGCCGAGGCCGACCATCCCGGCCCGGACGCGGTGGGGGGTGCTCATCGGGCTAATCTAGCGGCAACAGCCCGTCGGGTAGCTTCTTCTTGTGGAACCCTGAGCGGAAGCGACGGGGTGGAGCGCCCCCACCCCGTCGCTTCCGCTCAGGGTTCCACAACTCACGGGTTCGTGAAACCGCGGCGGCCGGTCCGGGGTACGTGAGACGTGCCCTACCGGGAAGAAGCCGTGAGATTCTACCCAATTTGCCGAAATGCCGTTGACGCCGTTAGACCGGTCGGACTAGGATCAATCGTGCCGGATAGTCCGGTCGGACTAGAAGCACCGATTTATGCCCGAACGAACCGCGAAACCGCCGGCAAAGCCGTCACCGAACGGGAAACCCCTCTCCAAGTCGGGCGTGGCCGAGAAGCGGCGCGAGCAGGTGATCGAGGCGGCCATCGACATCATCGCCACGCAGGGCATCCACAAGCTGTCGCTCGGGAATATCGAGAAGCGCGTCAAAATGACGCGGGGCCACCTGACGTATTACTTCCGCACGAAGGACGCCATCCTGCTGGCCGTGCTGGACCGGATGGTCGAGCGGATGATCGCGGAGAAGCTGTCCGGCGGCGGGCCGAAGCCGATGACCGGCAAGGCGTGGGACTGCGTCCGCCACGCGCTGGCGGACGCCATGCGGCCGCCGGGGCCGGACAGCCTGGCGTTCCTCAGCCTCATCCACACGTTCCACGCGCAGATGAGCTACCAGCCGCACGTGCGGAAAAAGATCGCGAAGCTGAACCAGCAGTGGCGGGCGGATGTCGGTAAGGATTACGCGATGAGTGTCAAGAAGCCGCCGGTCCCGCCGGACATCGCGGCGTCGATCATGATGGCCCTCTTGATCGGCATCGGCGGGCAGATCGCCGTGGACCCGACCGCGTTCGACCGAAAGAAGATGATGACGACGCTCACGAAACTTCTCGCCCCGCTGTTCGCCGGAGGAGATTGACCCATGGCCGAACCAACGACCCGCAACGGCGAACTCGTCAACCGGGTTCAGCAACTCCGCCTCAACAACCAGCTCGGCGCGGACCGCGGCGGCCGCGGCAGCCGGGCGGGCTGGCTGCCGTGGATCCTGTGCCTCGTCATGGCCGCGGCGTGGGCCGGCGTCGGCATCCGGTCGTACCGCGCGCCGCAGCCGGAGGCCGGCCCGGTCGCGGCCGGGCCGCAACAGGCGTCGTCCGCCGCGACGGCCGGCACGACCACGCCGACCGCCGCGGCCGGGACCATCCAACTCGAAGTGAAAGGCTACCTCGTGCCCGCCCAGCAGATCGCCGTCAGCCCGATCGAGGTGGCCGGCCGGATCATCGAGCTGAACGTCGTCGAGGGGAAGCTGTTCAACAAGGGGGACGTGCTCGCCCGGATCGAGGACGTGAGCTACCAGGGCCAGTTCGCCGAGACGAAGGCGTCGTTGGCCGCCGCCCAGCAGCGGCTCGCCGCCGCGGAGCAACGGCTCGCCGGGCTGCTGCCGGAGTCGGTCCGCAAGGTCGAGATCGTTCAAGTCGAAGAGGAGTTGAAGGAAGCCGAGGCCCAGCGGGCGCGGATGGCCGACGACGTGGCCCGGTTCGAGCGGCTCGGCACGTCCGCCGCCGAGCAGGAGTACAAGCGGGCGAAGTTCGACTTGCAGGCCAACGACGCCCGCGTCCGCCGGCTGACGGCGACGCTCGCGATCCTGAAGGAAGGCCCGCGGCAGGAGCAGAAGGCCGCGGCCGAGGCCGAGGTCAAGGGGGCGGAGGCCGAGGTGAAGGCGGCGCAGGCCCGGCTGACGCAGGCCCAGTGGCGGCTGGAGAACTGCACCATCCGCGCCCCGATCGACGGCACGGTTCTGTCCAAGAAGGCCGAACTCGGCAACCTCGTCAACCCGCTCGCGTTCTCCGCATCGTCCGGCAGCGTGTGCGACATCGCGAACCTCGCGGACCTGGAAGTCGATCTCGAAATCCCGGAGCGGGACATCCGCAAGATCAAGGTCGGCCAGCGGTGCCGGATCAAGGCCGACGCCTACTCCGACCGCGCCTACGAGGGCCGGCTCGACCGCATCATGCCGATCGCGAACCGGGCGAAGAGCATCGTCAACGTCCGGGCGAAAGTCACCCTTCCGGCCGGCGAAGTACCGGGCACGTACCTGAAGCCCGAGATGGGCGCGGTCGTCTCGTTTTTGGCGGACGAAGAGAAGAAGAATTAGTCACCGATTGTAGAACCCGGAGCGGAAGCGACGGGGTGAGGGATCAACACCCCGTCACTTCCGCTCCGGGTTCCACCCGAGGAGTTTTCATGGCCGCGATTGTCGAAGTCCGCGACCTGTACAAGTCGTTCACGCGGGGCGAAGAGAAGATCGACGTGCTGATGGACCTCAACCTCGACGTGGAGGAGGGGGAGTTCCTCGCGCTCATGGGGCCGTCCGGGTCCGGGAAGACTACGCTGCTCAACCTCATTGCCGGGCTGGACTCGCCGACCGAGGGTACGATCCGCGTCGGCGACCAGCTCATCTCCGCCAAGTCCGAGAGCGAACTCGCCCGGTGGCGGACGCGGAACGTCGGGTTCGTGTTCCAGTTCTACAACCTCCTGCCCGTGCTCACGGCCTACGAGAACGTCGAGCTGCCGTTGCTCTTGTTGCAGTTGAGCAAGTCGCAGCGGCAGAAGCAGGTCGAGAACGCGCTGAACCTCGTCGGCCTCGGCGACCGGATGACGCACCGGCCGGGGCAACTCTCCGGCGGCCAGTGCCAGCGGGTCGGCATCGCGCGGGCCATCGTGACGGACCCCACGATCGTCGTGTGCGACGAGCCGACCGGGGCGCTCGACGCGAAGTCGGCGAACGACGCGCTGAGCCTGTTAGAGTTGTTGCGGAGCGAGTTGGGGAAGACGATCCTGATGGTGACGCACGACCCGCACGCGGCCGAGCGGGCGCAGCGGATCGTGCAACTGGAGAAGGGCCGGTTGGTAGGCGGCAACCCGATCCCGACGCTCGCGCGGGCCAACTCGACACTCTTATCCCCTCTCCCCCGGCTTTGCGGGGGAGAGGGCCGGGGTGAGGGGGTTGAGAGCGCCCCGGACCGAGAATCGATCCTTCCTTG
>NZ_JCABYM010000116.1:0-24647 GCF_059499385.1 Limnoglobus sp.
CCGATCCTGGCGGACGCGCTGCAGGACGCCGGGTGCGAGGACGCCGCGATCCTCGGCCACTGCCGCGGCGACGGCCCGCACGTCCGCGGCTGCTGGGTCGTGGACCTCGTGCTGGGGAAGGAATAGCGTGCCGCCCTTTCAGGGCTTGGGACGGGGGTGGGCGTCTACCCAGAGCGTTGCCCTGGGCTGACATGTTGCGGCCTTTCAGGCCAAAGACATTGCCGACCGAGCGGTTCGGGCCAATCGCTTTGGGCAATACCGCTGTATGACCTCGGCGACCAAACCCCGTAACTGTTCCATGCATTTTGCCCCGAAGGGGCGCAACATGTCAGCCCAGGGCAACGCCCTGGGTAAACGGACTACCCAGCGCCAAGCCCTGAAAGGGCGAAACAAACCTTCCCCTCTTAGCCGCCAATCATGGTACGGTAGACGCCTCCGCGCCGATTCCCCACGAGAGGGCAACACCATGTCGCAATCGCTCGCCAAGAACCTCGTCCACCTCATCTACAGCACCAAAGATCGGACGCCGTTCCTCACGCCGGAAGTGCGGCAAGACCTGTTCGCCTTCAAGGCCGGCGTCCTGAAACAATGGCACAGCCCGGCCGTCGTCATCGGCGGCGTCGCCGACCACGTTCACGTCCTGTTTCAACTCTCGAAGAACCACGCTCTCGCGAAAGTGATCGAGGAAGTGAAGAAGGCGTCGTCGAAGTGGTTGAAGTCAAAGGGTCCGGCGTTTCGGTCCTTCTACTGGCAGGCCGGGTACGGGGCGTTCTCCGTGAGCGAGTCGAACGTGGAGGCGGTCAGCAAGTACATCGAGACGCAGGAAGAGCACCACGCGAAATGTTCTTTCAAGGGCGAGTTTCGGTTGTTCTTGAAGCGACACCACGTCGGGTATGACGAGCGGTATGTGTGGGATTGAGGGCCTTGTTTCGCCCTTTCAGGGCTTGTGGCGTGGGGTGGCAGCGTACCCAGGGCGTTGCCCCTGGGCTGACGTGTTATGGCCTTTCAGGCCGGAGAACCTGGGCCACGCTTCGAGTGACGGGTTCCCCGGCACGTGACGCTCGCCATTGCGATCACTCCTTCGCCTTCGCCAGCCGCGGGTCGTCGAGGTCGAGGCGGTACAGCACCTGGTTGTAGTTGTGCCGCGGCGTCGGGGCGACGTGGTTCGCGAACTCGGCCGTGTACGTCCCCTCGAAGATCAACGCCGGCGAGTCCTTCGCCGCGAAGTCGATGTGGACCTTCGGGTTGTAGAACGTGTAGTTCTCGTGCGTCAGCACCTTCACGGCCGGCCCCCACGGGCCGAGCGGCGAGGCGGCCTCCGCGTACCACAGCTCGCCGAAGTTCGACGTGCCGAACTTCTGCGCGAACACCGTCACCCACTTCTTCCGCCACGGGTGGAACGCCACCGACCCCGTGTGCGGCACGACTTTTTCGCCGCCCGCGCCGGCCAGCTCCGCCGGCGGCTTCAGCGTTACCCACTGCTTCGGGTCCGACCAGCCCTCGAACGTGGCCGGGCACTTCAGGTGCGGCAGCGGGTTGCCGAACAACAGCCACGCCTTGCCGTCGGCGTCCGTCCACGCCGCGGCGTGGCCGTCGGGTATCGGCGGCGGCTTCTCCTTCCCTTGCTTCTCCCAGACGACCTTCAGCTTGTCGAACGCCATCATCCGCTCTTGCCACACGCACAGCCCGGCCTCGTAAACCTCCAGGTGGTTGCGGATCTTCGTGTACGTGCCGACCAGCCGCTGCCGCTTGTACTCGTCCGGCACGGTGGCGACGCCGAACACCCACGTCGGCCCTTTGCCCGGCATCTGCGCCACGCCGCGGACCTGGCCGGAGTTCAGCCGAAGGTAGTCGAATTTCGGGCGGAGCGGCGGCTCGATTTTCTCGAACGGGTGCAGCGGCGTTGTCGCGCCGAGCATGTCGAAGACGCCGAGCGGGTAGCCGGGCAGCGTCGTGTCGCCCCACAACCAGAGGCGGCGGTCGCCGAGTACGGCCGTCTGCACCGAGTCGCAGCCCACGATGTCGGAATCCTTCCAGTCCTTCGCCTCGCCGCACTTTTGCGCCTCCGCGAACAGCCCGCCGCCGGTGAGCCGGCCGACCCGTTTCGCGATGTTCGTCCGCGTGACCTCGACCGTGAGCGTCTTCCCCGGCACGGGCGTGAGGTTGACGCCGCGGTAGCCGAACCCGTCCTTCGGGACCTCGTACCCGTGGCCGATCACGGTGAACCACGACTCGCGGCCCATCAGGTCCGGCGAATCGAGGGCGATGACCCCGGCGTTGTCCGAGACGAACCGCTGCTCGCCGGTCGTCCGCAGCTCGACGAGCGGGACCGGCCACTTGTTATCCTTGTCGATCACGTTCACGCGACACGGTTCGGCGGCGAGCGCGAACGGGAGGAGGAGCAAGACGAGAAGTGTTCGCATGGGGCGGGAGGGTAAGAGAAAAGCCCGCGGATGAACGTCCGCGGGCTTTCGGTGATGTCCTCCGTCCGGCGTCCGAAAGAGTGGGGGTGCCCTGAGCCGCACCCTCCGGCGCTTATGGCTGCTTCTTCCGACCTGACCAGGTTCACGCCTTCAAGTCGGTCAGGCCCCCACCCTTTCGCACGCCGCACGGGGCTGTGTCGTGTTGGAAGTATACCCGCCGGGCCGGATCAGTCCAGCGAGTTGGCGAACCGCAGGCCCGGAATCTGCTCGAAGTCGCGGCGGTTGGCGGTCAGTAGCAAGGCGTCCCGTGCTACCGTGACGGCGGCAATCTTGCGATCCGAGGCGCTGATCCGAATGCGGTTGTACGTGTCGAACAGGGCGGCCGCCGGTCGGTCGAACCGGACGACGAGCCAATCCGCAAAGAACTCGACCAACGCCGCGAGTTCGTCGTATGGGCGGATCAGCCGCACCGTCTGCCGCTCCTTGGCGATGGTGGCCAGCCATCCGCGCATTTGCTCTTCGAGGGTAATCACCGTCGTCCCGACTTCCTCGCCGACGACCGCGTCCAACCGGGCGTTGAGCCGGGCCTGCCGCTCGCTCGGGTCGCCCCGCAGAACGCTGAGGTGGTCGGTGTCGAGAAGGATCATTCCGTCGATTCCCCGCGGCGGGCGGCCTCCCGCTCCGCCTCCCGCATGGCCGCGACCTCGGCGTCGAGTTCCTTGATGAACTCGTTGCCCGCGAACATCCCGATCGTCCGCCGCCAGTCCTTCTTCTGCGGCGGGGCCTTCTGCTCGGCGAGTTGCTTCTCCAGCGCCGCCACGCGGGCGGCGAGGCTCTCCAGCGTCAGTTCCGGCATCGTCGCCCCCTTACTTCTTCGTCTGGCCGCGGGCGAAAATGCTCGCCACGAAGTTCAGCACGTCCGTCGCGCTCGACTCGTTGTACCCGTAGTTGCGGATCAGCCGCGACTTCACCACGTCGATCTTCTCCTGCGTCGCCTTGTCCACCACGTTCGACACGATCGTGCTCAGCTTGATCGAGTCCTTCTGGTCCTCGAACAGCTTCAGCTCGAGCGCTTTCTGCAGCCGCTCGTTGGTGCGGTAGTCGAACTTCTTGCCGTCGATGGCCAGCGCGCCGATGTAGTTCATGATCTCCCGGCGGAAGTCGTCCTTCCGGCCGTCCGGGATGTCGATCTTCTCCTCGACCGACCGCATCAGCCGCTCGTCCGGCTCGACGTAGTTGCCGGTGTACCGGTCGCGGACCTTCTCCCGCTGGGTGTACGCCTTCACGTTGTCGATGTAGTTGCCGCACAGCTTCGCCAGCGCCTCGTCGTCGGCCGCGATCGCCCGCTGGACCTCGTTCTTCACCACGTCCTCGTACTCCTCCCGGACGACGGCGAGCAGCTCCTTGTAGTACCGGTACTGGTCCTCGTCCTTGATGAGCGAGTGGTGGCGGAGGCCGTCCTCCAGCTCCTTCATCACCATGAACGGGTTGATGTTGTCCTCGTCCGGGTGCGCGACGAGGGCGTTGGAAATCTTGTCCTGGATGTACCGCGGGCTGATGCCGGTCATCCCCTCGTTCACCGCGTCCCGCTTCAGCTCGATGACGTTGTCCTCGGTGAAGCCGGGGAGCGTCTTGCCGTTGTACAGCTTCAGCTTCTGCATCAGGCTCAGGCCGGCGTGCTTCGGCGGGTTCAGCCGGGTGAGGACGGCCCACATCGCGGCCACCTCGATCGTGTGCGGGGCGATGTGCTTGCCCCGCACGCGCTCGGTGTTAAAGTCCTTCTCGTAAATCCGCACCTCGTCCTTCAGCCGCGTCACGTAGGGCACGTCGATCTTCACCGTCCGGTCCCGCAACGCCTCCATGAACTCGTTGTTCTGGAGCCGCTTGTACTCCGGCTCGTTGGTGTGGCCGAGGATCACCTCGTCGATGTCCGTCTGGGCGAACTTCTTCGGCTTAATCTTGTGCTCCTGCGACGCCCCGAGCAGGTCGTAGAGGAACGCCACGTCGAGCTTCAGGACTTCGATGAACTCGACGATGCCGCGGTTGGCGATGTTCAGTTCGCCGTCGAAGTTGAACGCCCGCGGGTCGGAGTCGCTGCCGTACTCGGCGATCTTTCGGTAGTTGATGTCGCCGGTCAGTTCCGTCGAGTCCTGGTTCTTCTCGTCCTTCGGCTGGAACGTGCCGATGCCGATGCGGTCCTTCTCGGACAGCACGAGGCGGTAGACTTTCACCTCCTCGGCGAGCATCTTCGTCCAGTCGCCGTTGTACTTCGGCAGCCGGGTCTTGAACTCGTACCGGCTGAACGGGGACAGGTCGCCCTTGATGCGAATCTCATACGGGTACGGCTTCGTGCAGTCGGCGTTCAGCTGCGCGAGGATGGCGGCCCGGTGCTCCTCCGGCACGAGTTGCAGCGGCTCGCCGTGCATCGGGTCCTTCACCCACGTCCCGTCGGCGTTCTTCCACGCGAAGCTGAACAGCATCCCGCCGTCGGTCCGGGAGTACTCCTCCAGGCCGCGTTTCAGGAGGCGGGCGATGGTGGATTTGGCACTGCCGACCGGCCCGTGCAGGAGGATGACGCGGCGCTCCGTGCCGTACCCGAGGGCGGCGGACTTGAACGTGTTGACGAGTTGGTTGATCCGCCGGTCGAGGCCGTAGATGCCGTCGGCGTGCTTGGTCGCGAACTCGGTGAAGAACTTGAACCGAGTTTGCTTCTCCTTGTTCTCGTACACGTCCTCGGTCCCGTGGGACAGGATCATGTCGTACAGCCGCTGGTACGCGGTGCGGGTGACGCCGGGCGTCTTCAGGACGATGTCCAGGTAGTCCGCGAAGCCGCCTTCCCAGTGGAGCTTCTGGAAGTCGGTCGTGTCGATCTGCGTGCGGAGGGTGTCCAGGATTGCCGTAGCCGTGGCCATTTTGTTTCCTCGTTTTCAACCCGCCCGCGGGCGGGGGATGATTCAACGATCGAAGCCGCGTCTCGACCTCGGTGCTGTCCGATGAGAGTGGGCCGAGATAAGTGATCGGTCGGATTGCCAATCCGTGCAGTCGGGAGCTACTGCATTCTACGTACCGGCCGGAAGCCGATGCAACCCGGAATAGGACGAGGGAGAAGGCGAACGGGTTTAGTCGAAGGGACAGGATACCCCGAACCGGGGGGGAAATGCAACCGGTTTCATATAGCCGCCGGTTTACCGACGGGGTCGGAATCGGCCGCCCCGCCGGTAAACCGGCGGCTATATATACTTACTTCTTCGCGTGTTCCTGGAAGAATTTCACGATCACCGGCGGGGCGTCGGCCGGGAAGGCGTGCGTGCCGGGGTGGATGAACGTCACCACCGGCGGGCCGGCCTTCGACGTGTATTGCGTGTACCTCGTCTGCCACGGCTTGCCTTCGCCATCGCACCCGTTCACCTTCTTGAGCACGTCCATCGTCGCCTTCTGCCACTCGAACTTCACCAGGTCGTCCTTCTCCCCGGCGAGGTGCATGACCGGCAGCGGCTTCAGGTCCTTCTGGTGGCGGCCCGCGCCGGCCGCGGCGGACGGGGCGACGGCCGCGAACACGTCGCCCCGCTTCGCCCACAACAGGTACGTGAACCCGCCGCCGTTCGAGTGGCCGGTCGAGTAGATGCGCTTCTCGTCGATTTTGTGTTCTTTCTTGAGCCACGCGAGGACGGCGTCGAAGAACTTCAGATCGCGGTCCCCCTGGTCGCCGGCGGCGTGCTGCCAGCCGTTCTTCTTGCCCTCGGGGTCGGTTAGCTTGCCGGGCGTGGGCAATCCTTGCAGGTAGACGCAGGCCGCCTCCGGCCAGTGCTTCTGGATGTCGAACGTGCGGGCGGCGTTCTTGGCCGTGCCGCCGTGCCCGTGGAACACGAACACGACCGGGGCGGCCGATGACTTCTTCTCCGGGACGACGACCAACCCCTCGCGGGTGGCGTCGCCGACCTTCCACTCGTGGCGGACGGGTTCGGCCGCGAACGCCGGGGCCGCGAATAGGACGAGGACGAACGCGCGGAGCATGGTGAAACTCGTGGCTGGAAACGCTCGCACCCGCGGGCGTGCGGCCCGCGGGCGGAGTGGCGGATTGCGTCCAGCTTACTTGCCCGGCGCGAACTTCTCAACCGGCGGCAGGTCGGCTTGCGGGGCGATCTTCTCGACCGGCACGTCCGGCACGCCCGCCGCGGGGACCAGCTTCTCGACCGGCACGTCTACCGTCGGCACGACCTTCTCCACCGGCGGCAGGGCCGGGGCCGTCGCCACCGGGACGGGCTTCGGTTCCGCCTTCGGCGGCACGATCGCGGGGGCCGCGGCGGTCGGGGCGGCCATCGTCGGCTGCATCACGGCCGGGAACTTCTGCGGGGCCGGCGTCACCGCCACCGGCCGCGGCGCGGGGGCGGGGGTCGAAGCCACGGCCGGCTTCGGGGTCGGCATCGGCATCGGGGTCGGCGGGGTCATGACGACCGGCTTCGCGGGGACCGGGGCCGGCAGCGGCGTCATCACCACCGGCTTCGGCGTCGGTTGCGGGGCGACGACGATCGGCTTCGCGGGAACCGCCGCGGGCGGCGCGGCCTTCGCCGGGGCGAGCGTCGGCACGGTCAGCGGTTGCGGCAGCGGCTTCGGGGCGGCCGTCGCCGACGGCAGCGACACGGCCGGCACGGGCACCAGCGTCTCCTGCACCGGCGGGGCCGACACCCGCGGGCGGCTCGCCGTCACCGCGGGGGGCATCGTGCCGCTCGGCACGAACGCCGGGATCGGCTGCACGACCTGCCGGGCCGGCACGAGGTTCGGGTTCGGCGGCGTCGCCACGCCGGAGTACGCCGCCGGCGGTCCCATCAGCGGGTTGCCGATCGCCGCCCCGGAGTCCTTCCACGTCATCAGTTCCCAGATCGTGCTCGGCTTCGCGCCGACCGACTGCCCGTCCCGGCTGGTGTTCAGCCCGGCCGCCGCGTAGTCGCGGGCGTTCACGTCGCCGACCACCTGGTAGCCGATCGTCGCGCCGATCTCCAGCGCCTTCTGGCCGAAGTCGTTGAGCTTCGCCCGCGACATCCGGGCCACCTTCGCGTAGTACTCCTGCGGGTACTCCGGGTCGCCGAGCTTGTGCGACTTCTTGTCCTTGTTCTCGTCGTCCTTCTTGTCGTCCTTCTTGTCCTTGCCCTGCTCGAGCTTCGTGCCGTCCTTCTTCTCGGTGGTCGTCTCGACCGCGTCCACGCCCGGCAGGCACGGGAGGTCGTTGCACTGCAGGCACGGGCTGGACATGCACCGGTCCAGGGCGTGCGCCGCCACCGCCCGCACGCGGGCCGACTTCTCGTAGGGGAACCCGTCCTTGTCGCTGCACGAGACGACGTGGCTGAGCGCCACGATCACCTTGCACGTGCAGCAGCAGCCGCGGGCCAGGGCGACGGCCGCCTCGTACCGGACGCACTCGTTACGGTCGCCGCGGAGCGCGCCGATCAGCGCGTCCTCGGCCTCCGGCCAGTAGTGGCAGTCGAGCGTGCCGAGGTACTTCACGGCCTTGATGCGTTCTTCCGCGCCGGCGCGGTCGAGCTTCGCCTTCGACGCCGCCCCGATCGCGCCGGGGTCCATGAGTTCGGCGATGCTCGGCACGACCGGGCAGAACGGCGGGATGATGCCGCCGGACAGGGTCGAGATCGGGGCCTGGATGCGGCCGAGGAGTTGGCCGGCCGGGGTGCGGCAAATCTTGCGGCGGCAGAACTCGCGCTGCTCCTGCGAGATGCCGAGCCGGGACCAGATGGTGTTCATGCTGCCGGGCAGTTGCGCCCCCGGGCCGACGCCGACGCCCAGGGGCGGGGGCGGGGCGACGCCGTTGAGGACGGCGGCCGGGGCGGACGTTAGCCCGCCGGGCACCGGCGCGGCGGGGCGGAGGAACTGGGCGTCGGCGGTCCCGGCCAGGACGGCCGACGCGGCCGCGGACATCAGCAGTTTGGCGGCTCTCATGGCTCACCCTCTACTCAGGTTAAAACCGGCCGGGCCGACCCCGATCCCCCGAGGTCTGCCGCTCTTGCCTGGGTTGTTGCGGAGCCACGACCCGCCGACTCTCGCGGGTTTGCCGGTCGTACCAACTCCACGGGGAATTACTCGACTAGCGGGCTTACCGATCTTGAAGGGTATTTCGGTCACGCCAAACTTCCCGGTTGTGCCGGTTTCGCCGATTGCATGAATCCGGCGGCTTGCTCGCGCCCGTACTCCGGTTACAATCTCACCGCCTGAGCAATACGAGGTTGCGGCCGAGTCGTAGTGCCGACGACGCCAACCGGATCACGTTCCCCCAACGAGTCGGGCATGCCTCAGACATACACCCAAACGGGCCGACCGCTGCAGATCGCGACCCCCTTGGGGAAGGACGTGCTGTTGGCCGTTGGGTTCTACGGCCACGAGGGGCTGTCGCAGCTGTTCCGGTACACGATCGACGCGAAGGCCGCCCGCGGAACCGGCGTCCCGCTCGACGGGCTGGTCGGCCAGTCGATCACCGTCGCGCTCGAGACGCCGGGCAAGAAGATGCGGTTCTTCAACGGCGTCTGCGTCCGCGCCGCCCAGGGGGAGAGCGACAACGACTTCACCGACTACCAACTGGAGGTCGTGCCGAAGCTCTGGACGCTGACCAAGAGGTCCCAGAGCCGCATCTTCCAACAGAAGACGGTCCCGCAAATCCTCAAGGAGGTGCTGGCGGACGCGAACGCGGAACAGCAACTCGCCGGGAAGTACGAGCCGCGGGACTTCTGCGCCCAGTACCGGGAGACGGACTTCAACTTCGCCTGCCGGCTGATGGAAGAGGAAGGGCTCTTCTACTTCTTCAAGCACGCGGACGGCAAGCACACGATGGTGGTGGCGGACACGCCGCAGGCCCACGAGGTCGTCCCCGGCAAGTCGCCGGTCGTGTACAAGAACGTGAACATGGCCGCGTCCGGGGAGGACGACTACGTCGCCGAGGTGATGAAGGTCCAGGAGCAGACGGCCGGCAAGTTCCTCCTCTGGGACCACACGTTCGAGATGGCCGCCAACGGCCGCCACGACAACCACGCGGCCGAGAAGCTGATCACCGACGCGGTCAAGGTCGGCCAGGTGGCCCACAAGTTGAAGGTCGGGGACAGCGCCAAGCTGGAGGTCTACGACTGGCCGGGCGAGTACGCCCAGCGGTTCGACGGGATCGACCCGGCCGGCGGGGAGCAGCCGGCCGAGGTGGCGAAGGTCAGCCCGGACGGGAAGCGGACGGTGGACCTGCGGATGCAGCAGGAGGCGGCGACGGCCGTCCGGGTGCAGGGGGCCGGGTCGGTCCGGAACTTCGCCACCGGGTACAAGTTCACCCTCGCCACGCTCCCGACCGACCCGGTCGCGACGCCGCTCAAGGGCGAGGGCGAGTACGTCCTCACGACCCTCCAGCACACCTGCCGCGTCCCGGCGACGTACCGGTCCGGGTCCGGGGCGACGGACGGCGAGGGGTTCCACTACGCGAACACGTTCACCGCGCTGCCGTCGGCGTTGCCGTTCCGCCCGCCGCGGACGGCCGCCAAGCCGGTCGTGTCCGGGTCGCAGTCGGCCGTCGTCGTCGGCCCGGCCGGGGAGGAAATCTTCACCGACAAGTACGGCCGGATCAAGGTCCAGTTCCACTGGGACCGGCTTCAAAGTAAGAACGCCCAGAGTTCCTGCTGGGTCCGGGTGGCGCACGCCTCGGCCGGGCGGCACTGGGGCAGCCTGTCCATCCCGCGGGTCGGGCAGGAGGTCCTCATCGACTTCCTGGAAGGCGACCCGGACCAGCCGATCTGCGTCGGGTGCGTGTACAACCCGGACCAGATGCCGATGTACAAGCTGCCGGACGAGCGGACCAAGAGCTACGTCCGCACGAACTCGTCCCCCGGCGGCGTCGGGTACAACGAGATCCGGTTCGAGGACAAGGCGAGCAAGGAACAGGTGTACGTCCACGCCCAGCGGAACATGGACGAGCGGGTGCGGAACGACAGCCTCGAGCGGGTCGGCAACAACCGCCACCTCCGCGTCGGGTTCTACCTGCCCAACGACCACAAGGGGGACGTGAGCGGCGAGAAGAAGCAGGGCAGCCAGTTCGAGGAGGTGGCCGTCAACCAGCACCTGAAGGTCCACGGCAACAAGGACGAGCACGTCGGCGGCAACTCGAAGCTGCTCGTCGGCGGGGTGGACGGCCCCGGCCGGGTGGACGTTCACATCAAGGACCGCAAGCTGGAGTTGATCGACAAGACCTCCGACCTCCACGTCAAGGAGGCGGTCAAGGAGAAGTTCGACCAGACCTACGACCTGCACGTCACCGGCCAGCAGACGGTCTCGGTGGACGCCGGGGCCGACCTGACGGTCGGCGGCGACCGGCGGGAGAAGGTCGGCGGGTCCGTGTCTTTGACCGTCGGCCAGGACCACCAGTTGAAGGCCGGGATGAAGCACGCGGTGGACGCCGGGATGGAGATCCACCTGAAGGCCGGGATGAAGGTCGTCCTGGAGGCGATGCAGATTTCGCTGGTCGGCCCCGGCGGGTTCGTGGACATCGGCCCGAGCGGGGTGACGATCCAGGGGCTGATGGTGCTCATCAACAGCGGCGGGGCGGCGGGGAGCGGGTCCGGGGCGAAGCCGGCCACCCCGCAGGCCGCGGCCGACGCGGCCGACGCGGCCGACGCCAACCCGACCAAGCCGACGGACGCCGACTACTCCAAGACCGGCGAGAAGTCGAACACCTAACCCGTACCGGAGTACCCCGATGCCCCCCGCCGCCCGCGTCGGCGACCCGCACGTCTGCCCGATGGTCACCGGTATCGTTCCGCACGTCGGCGGCCCGATCCTGCCGCCGGGCTGCCCGACGGTCCTGATCGGCTTCATGCCGGCCGCCCGCCAGGGGGACATGGCCACGTGCGTCGGCCCGCCGGACGCCATCGCCATGGGCAGCCCGACGGTGCTCATCGGCAACATGATGGCCGCCCGGCTGGGCGACCCGACCGTCCACGGCGGGGTCATCGTGATGGGGTTCCCGACGGTCATGATCGGCGTGGTCGGCATGGGTAAGCCGGGGGCCCCCGGCACGACCGGGGCCGGGATGATCGCGGCCGCCCAGACCGGCGCGCCGTTCTGCGAAATCTGCGCGAAGCAAGCGGCCCCCGCCGCGTGACACCGGCTCGCCTTCCGGGCGGGCCGTCGGACCGGGTATGAGTGCGGCATGGAACTGACGCTGGTAGTGCGATCCGGGGACGAGGCCGGGAAGCGGATTCCCGTGCCGTCGGGGGGGCCGCGCCTCGTCGGCCGGCAGGCCCCGGCCGACGTGCGGGTGGCCGACGACCCGATGCTCTCGAACCAGCACTTCAGCGTCCTGTGCGACGGCGACGTGTGCCTGCTCAAGGACCTCGGCAGCCGGTTCGGGACGGAGGTGAACGGCCGCCGGGTGACGGAGGCCGCCCTCCGCGACGGCGACGAGATTCGCGCCGGCCGGACCGTCTTCGGCGTGCAACTCCTCGGCGACGTGCGGGCGACGCCGACCCACACGGCCGACCCGGCCGGCGACACCCCCGGCCCGGCCGAGCGGGCGGCCCCGGTCGCCCGGTCGCTGCCGGTCGTGGACGAGTTCCCGCCCGCGGCCCTGTCCGACATCCACCGGAACGTGCTGGCGTACCTGCGGACGCAGGCGAACCTGTACGCCGTCCTGGACGCGGCCCGCGAGCCGACCGTGATCGCCCGGCTGAAGGCGTCCGGCGAGGAGCACGCCAGCCTGTACGACGGCGAGCAGGGCGAGGAGCTGTCCGCGTTCGGCCCGTGGCTGGTGAAGCTGCCGCCCGACAAGCCGCTGCTGGAGCAGCTCGTCCGCGACGGGTGGGGCAAGAGCTGGGGCGTCTACCTGACGTGCCGGCTGCCGTTCAAGGAGGTCCGCCGCCACCTGCGGCAGTTCCTGCTGGCGAAGCTGCCGGACGGCCGCCAGGTCTGCTTCCGGTACTACGACCCGCGGGTGCTGCGGACGTACTTCCCGACGTGTACGGCCGCCGAGGCGGCGGCGTTCGTCGGCCCGATCGACCGGTACCTCGTGGAGAGCGCCGACGACGCGGAGCTGTCCGAGTTCGCCGCGAACTACCGGGACTGGAAGAAGGTGGGGCTGCTCGAATGATCCAGATCCGGCCGGAACAGTTCGAGGCGTTCGAGCGGAAGGCCCGCCAGGACTTCGAGGACGAGTTGGTCGCCCATCTGAAGGAATTTTCCCCGAAGCACGCGGCCGGGGTCGGGGACGACGGGCTGCGAACGCTGATCCGGTCCGGCGTGCGGAACGCCAACAAGTACGGGTTCCGGCTCCGCGGGTCGCTGCGGTTCTACGTCGAGTGCCAGGTCCTGTTCGGGCACGAGTTCCACGCCGACCCGCTCGTCCCGTGGGCCGGGCGGGAGTTCGGCCGGCGGGACTGGTTCGACGAACTCGCCCGCGCGGACGCCATCCACGAGGTCGCGATGGCGTACCGGAAGGCCGTCGTGGGCGAGCACGAGGAGATCGAGGCCGCGGCGATCGAGCGGCTCGTCGCCCGGCCGGTGGAGGACTGGCTGGGCGGCGACCCGTCCGAGGCGGCCACCCGGCGGCTGCTCGCGGACGTGTACCCGGAGAAGGTGGCCCCGCCGGCCGCGGCGGCGGCGGTGGTGGCCCGCGCGGGGCCGGCGGCCGTCGCGGCCCAGCTGCCGGCCGCGGCCGGCGGCCGGGTGGTCGCGGCCCTCATGGTCGCGTTCGGGGCCGGCGTCCTGACCGACCCGCAGTTCCCGTGGGTGGCGAAGCACCTCCGGGACACGGCCGGGCAGCCGCCGCCGCAGCGGGCGGAGCGGTTGGCGACCCGGTTCCTGGCGTACCTGTCCGACGGGCTGGCGGACCTGAAGCGAGGGTGAGGCCGTGCCGAAGGGGGGCAAATCCAAGAAGCCGAGCACGACCCCGGCGGCCGCCACGACGCCGGGCAGCACGTCCACGTGCCCGAACTCGTGCGGCACCCCGACGCCGTCCGGCAACGGCGGCAGCACGACCGTCCAGGTCGATCGGGCGAACAAGAAGGTCACGATCAAGACGAAGATGGAGTACAGCGGCCCGGACGCGGACCAGAAGTACGCCGACTACGCCAAGAAGGAGATCGAGGACACCTGGAAGGGGAAGACGACGATCGACGGCCAGGAGTACGACGTCGTTACCGAGATCGAGACGAAGGTGCGGCCGGCGGCCGACCCGCCGACCGCCGGGTACGACCAGATCACGGTGGACGGCTCGACGACCCGGATGTCCCAGTCGCTGTGGGGCAAGGGGAAGGGCAGCCAGACGCCGGCCGCCATGCAGCCCGACCGCCGGCGGATCGCCCACGAGTACGGCCACACGCTCGGGCTGCCGGACGAGTACCACGACGACCCCAAGACGGGGGCGTACACGAAGAACGACCCGTCGAAGAAGAACAACATTATGTCCGCGACCTGGAAGGAAGACGGGAAGTTCCCCGGCCCGTACCCGGAGCACTTCCAACAGGTCTTGAAGAGCCACGGGTGTACGAAATGACGCCGACCGCCATGACCGCCGCGGCCGCGGACGCCGCGGC
Organism: Limnoglobus sp.; assembly: GCF_059499385.1. NCBI lineage: Bacteria > Pseudomonadati > Planctomycetota > Planctomycetia > Gemmatales > Gemmataceae > Limnoglobus > Limnoglobus sp. Next base: position 13,988 of record NZ_JCABYM010000116.1, read on the forward strand.
CGCGCTGAACGTCCTCGCCGCCGCGTACGCGGCCGACCCGGCCGCGTTCTTCGCCGCCCCGGTCGCCGTCCGGCACGCCGTCCGCGGCGGCGACCCGGAGGGGTACACGTCCGAGGTGATCGAGGTGACGCTCGCGCCGCGGCCGAACGCCGCCCCGGCCGGGGAGGTGCGGTACTACCGGTCGAAGTACGACGCCGCGTACGACCCGCCGTTCCTGGTCGAGCAGTTCACCCTCCCGGCCGGCCGGGCCGACGCCGAGGCGGTGGTGAAGCCGCTCCTGTCCGGCGACCTGCTGAAGAAGCCCTACCCGGCCGAGGCCGACCCGCAGGTCGCCGGGTTGCTGAAGGAAACCTGGTCGGTCAACCGGGACGGGGCGGAGACGGCGAAGACGTTCTTCGAGCCGTTCCCGAAGGAGTTCCAGGCCGTGCGGGCCGCGACCCGCGACCTGATCGAGCGGGCCGTGAAGGGCGGCAAGCGGGCCGTCCTTTCGACCAAAGCGAAGTGAGGGCCGGTCCCGCGCCGCCGACCCAGAACCTCCTGCCGTCCCCGGCGTCGCCGGCCGCGAAACAGACCGGTAAGGGCGGACATGGCCGATGACGCCCTCGCGTCCGAACGGGTGCGGGCCGCCATGCGGGCGGCGTGGGACGACTCGCAACCCGACGACCCCGATCACCGGCACGAAGAAGGCGGTTACATCACCCAGCTCGCGGACGGCAGTTACGACGCCGTCCGGTGGCCCCGCGGCGCGGGCGCTTGGATCGCGCCACCGCCCCGCACTGCGGACGGCCGGTATCAGGGGCATACGGTCGTGGGCGAGTTTCACACGCACCCCAACCCCGCGATCGACGAACGCGGACGCCGGTGGCAAGAGTCGCCCTGTCCCGGCGACATCGCCGGCATTCGGTCCGAGAATTACCCCGGCGACAGTTTCGTGATCGGGGCGATTAACATGTACCGTGTCGGGAACGACGGCCGCGAATCCTGCCTGGGCGGGCGTACCGCCATTCTCGACCAACCGGGGACGTTACCATGATCGCCGAACCACTGGCCCGCCGTACGGCCGAGCGGCAAGCCGAGAAGTTGCTGCTGGACGAGATGCAACTCCAGGCCACGGAGACCGAGCAGACCTGGGTGTACGCGTTCGTCCCGAAGGGCCGCGTCCGCGGCGGCGGGTTCCAACTGACCGTCTCGAAGGAAACCGGTCAGGTCATCGACGTACTCCACTTCCAGTGACCCGCCCGGCGAGACACCCGCCATGCCACCGACCAAGAACCTCCTGCCGTCCCCGGCGTCGCCGGCCGCGAAACTGCCGGGGCCGCACGGCCCGAACCCCAACGGCACCGGCGGCCACGTCATCGACACGACCGACGCCCAGGTCCGCGAGCTCGCCCTCGACCTCGTCGGCCTGTCCCTCGACCTCGCCGGCATCATCGACCCCACGCCCGTCTCCGACGGCGCGTCCGCCCTCCTCTCCATCGCCCGCGGCAACTGGTTCGACGCCATCATCTCCGGGGCCAGCATGGTCCCGTACGTCGGCGACCTCGCGAAGGCCGGCAAGCTGCCCCGCTACCTCAAGAGCGTCGAGAAGGCGATCGTCCTCGCCCAGCAGTCGGACAAGGTGGCCGCCGCGCTGCTGCCGGCGTTCCGCAAGCTGAAGCAGGGGCTGGACCTGCTCCCCGCCGGCGCGAACGCCTACCTGGACCGGATCAAGATTCTGATCGACCAATTCCTCAAGGGCCGCGGCGCGGCGACGGTCGCGAAGCTGCTGCCGGACATCAGCGGCCAGTTCGCGTTCAAGACGGTGAAGCAGGGCGGGAAGGAAATCAAGACGGCCGAGGGGTGGCTCGGCGTGCCGGGCAAGGTGATGACGCACCGCAGCTCGGCCGCGCAGAAGGGCGTGTCCGGCGGGACCGGGGACGACGCCGGGCACATGATCGGCAACCAGTTCGGCGCGCCGGGGGACGCCAAGAACCTGTCGCTGCAGAACTGGGTCATGAACCGCGGCGGCGGGACGTGGCACGAGCTGGAGCGGCAGTGGGCCGACCTGTTGCAGAAGGGGTACAAGGTGCGGGTGAAGGTGACGGACGTGGCCGAGGCCGGGGCGCGGCCGTACCACCGGAAGGCGGAGTGGACGCTCGTTCACCCGGACGGCAAGGGCACGTCGAACCACTCGCTGGACTTCCTGAACGCGACGACGCCGAAGGGCCGGGCGGCGACCGGCGAGGTGAACCCGTTCCCGCCGGGCCACCAGGCGGACGTGATCCCCATCGACCGCGGGAAAAAGCCCTAGGACGGGTCGAGACCGCCACCGCCGCCACCGCCACGGGTGGCCCCCGGTGGCGGAATCGCCACCTGGGTTGACGCGACGGGTAGAATGCTTATTTGGTCTCTCCGGCAGTACACACAAGCACTTCAAATTGGACGGTATCGTGCCTTCGCGACCGACGGCCGCGCAGGAAACGAGTGGATCGGCCGGTCGTATCTGATAGTTTGTTCAAAGTGCCGCCCCAATTCGCCTCGCGGGAATGGGTCCGTCCGATGCCTGTGAACCTCGATAAACCTCATCTCTGGAAGGTAGACATCGCCCAGTCGGTAGACCTCTATAACGACTGGTTCATGAACTTCGCCCCGCGGACGTACCGCGAAACCCGCGTCCGGGTCACCAAGGACGTGGAAGCGATGTTGCGGCGGACCCAGAACCTCTCGAACGTGACGCCGACGGAGTTGCGGGAGCATCCGGGCATCTTGCCGGCGTTGCGAATGTCCACCGCCCCGCCGCTCGCCCGTGATCGACTCGTCGGGTTGGCGTCGGTCAAGAAGTCCCTGGTTGAGACGATGGAGAAGGACGGAATCCTTCCCGCCCGCTTGGGGGAGGGGCAAGTCGAGACCGAACTCCGGAAAATCGCCGCGCTGTTCGGCAAGCTGGCGGACGTGGACATCTTCCACTGGTTGCCGACCGGTGCGAAACCAACCAAGGGCGAGGTGCGGCGGGCCGCGACGATCGTGGCGGACCGACTTTGCGGGTCGCAGGCCGACCCGATCGTGCGGAACGCCCAGGAAACACGGCAACTGTGCGTCATCAAGGCGTGGCTCGAAGGCCGCGGTTACGCGGATCACAGCGGGCGGATCAAGTTGGACGAGATGGAACCGGGAATGTTTGCCTTCCGGTTGCCGGTCGCCGGGATGAAAGAAGACGCGACCCCGGTTAACATACCCGTCGACGTAGTTGTTCAGCCGACCACCTCCCAGCCGGGGGCCTTGCCGTTGATGATCGAGGCGAAATCGGCGGGCGACTTCACGAACGTGAACAAGCGACGGAAGGAAGAAGCCACGAAAGTCCAACAACTCCGCCGAAAGTACGGGAGCCAAGTGCGGTACGTCCTGTTCCTGTGCGGGTACTTTGACACCGGCTACTTGGGCTACGAAGCGGCCGAGGGGATCGACTGGGCTTGGGAGCACCGCATCGACGACCTGACAGAGTTCGGACTATGAACCGTGTTCGGCGGGAACAACTCGAGCGTTCACGATTAGAACTCCAGTCGCGCCTGGACGCGGCAAAGACGGCGGCCGAGCGGAACCGCCTCGGCCAGTTCGCCACCCCGCCGACCCTGGCGGACGAACTGGTCGCTTTGGCGCTGGCCGAACTCGCCCCCCGATCCGACGTTCGGTTCCTCGACCCGGCGTTCGGGACCGGGGCGTTCTTCTCGGCCTTGCTCGGGCAGGTTCCCGAATCAAAGCTGAAGGCCGCGAGCGGGTTCGAGGTCGACCCTCATTACGGGACGCCGGCGCGGGAGTTGTGGACGGGTACGCCGCTCGACCTTCGGCTGGACGACTTCACTCGCCACGCCGGCGACACCGGGGCGGCGGGGCGGTTCAACCTGGTCGTGTGTAACCCGCCCTACGTCCGCCACCATCACCTGCCGCGGGAAACGAAGGAACGGTTACAGGGATTGGTCCAGGCGTCAATGGGCCTACGGCTCAACGGGTTGAGCGGCCTTTACTGTTACTTTTTGCTTCTTTCCCAATCCGTCATGGCCCCCGGTGGTGTGGGGGCGTGGCTCGTTCCGACCGAATTCCTGGACGTGAACTACGGGGCACAGGTCAAGCGATTCCTTTCGGAGAACGTCACCCTCCTACGGGTCCATCGGTTTGAATCGGCCGACGTTCAATTCGACGACGCGCTGGTTTCCTCCGCGGTCGTCGTTTTCAAGAACCAGAAGCCATTCGACGGCCATCGCGTGCTGTTCTCCGGCGGTGGCACACTGACCCGACCCGCCTCGACGGCGGAGCATCCCATCGGCAGCCTCGGAGCTGCCGACAAGTGGACCACCTTGTCGCACGCGACGGAGCCTCAAGGAAGTGAGATCGGCCTTACCCTCGGCGATTTCTTCACGATCAAGCGCGGGCTTGCGACCGGGTGTAACGAGTTCTTCGTCCTCACGGGCGAGCGGGCGGCGGAACTCGGTATCCCCCGCGACTACCTCCGCCCGATTCTCCCCAGCCCGCGGGAACTCGCGTCCCACGAAATCCTGGCCGACCCGGACGGCGACCCGATGTTGGCCGGCCCGCGATACTTGCTGGATACCGACCGCCGAGAGGCGGACATCCGCCGCGACTGCCCCGACCTGTGGCGGTATCTGGAATCGGGGGTGGAACAGGGCATCCACCGCCGGTTCCTGTGCAGCCGGCGGTCGCCGTGGTACTCGCAAGAACGCCGCCCCGCGACCCCGTTCTTGTGTACGTACATGGGCCGCGCGACCCGCCGCTCGACCTCGCCGTTCCGGTTCATCTTGAACCATTCGCGGGCCACGGCCGCCAACGTTTACCTGATGATGTATCCGAAGCCTGCCCTGGCGCGGTATCTCGCTCGCTCCCCCGGCCACGCGGCCGTCGTTTGGGACGGGTTGCGACAGCTGAGCGTTGCGTCGCTGAAGGCCGAGGGGCGGTTGTACGGCGGGGGGCTTCACAAAATGGAGCCGAACGAACTCTCACGGGTTCCGGCCGGCCGTTTGGCCCAAATGCTTCCACATTCGGTACTGCCGAAGACGCAAATCAACCTTTTCCACGGATGAACCGAAAGGCGGTACGCCGTGAGCGCTACGAGCAAACCCCGCACGACCCGCATCAAGGCCAGCGAGTGCCGGTATCGGCACGCGATATTCGATCTCTCGCCATACCCCGTTCCCGACGGCGGGTGGGGCGTGGAAGCGTGGCTCCTCGCCGCGCTCCGGTACAACCGGCTGATTGACACGTTTTTGGGCGTCTCCGCGTACTGCGCGTCCGAGCGGCAGGCGGAACCAGCGGGTCGTGGGCGGCCATCAGTCGCGGCCGTCTACATCGCGAAAGGTCGTAGCGGAGAAAATTTTGTTATTCCCGTACTCACTGCGGGGGGCACGTTGCGGGTCAGTAATCGCTTGCTGGCAAACGTGGTAAGCGTCTGTCGGTCGCGATACCCATCCCTGATCCCGCGGCCGGTCGCGGTTCAATTCGTGCGCGACGAATCCGGGGAAACCATCGTCATGTTCGCGTTGGACGAAGTGGACGGCGAGATCCGCGCCCGCGACGAGAAGCACTACCGACTCGTCCCGGCGAGCGAGATCACGGCCGACGACTTGACGGCCGCAAGGCGGGCCGGGGCGTCGCAATAGGGTTGTGGGGCCGGTTTCGCCAAGTGGCGATCACCGCGCGAGGTGCATCAACACAACAGCCAGCAGCTTTACCAGCGACGGGTTCTCGCTCAAATGCCGCGCCGGGATCGCCTCGGCCCGCTGCGGGGCCGGCGGCTCGGGGGCCTCGCACGCTTCCACGCAGATCGGCTGCGGCGGCGTCGGCTTCTTCGACTCGATCACCCACGCCAGCTTGCCGGGGCGGAACGATTCGAGGAACTGCCGCAGTTGGTCGTACTTCGCCCGCAACTCCAGCGCCTGCCGGTGCTCCTGGTCGGCCACCGCGCGGACGTACTCGACCTCCGCCTTCGCCCGCTCCGCCTCCAGCCGGGCCGTCTCCGCGGCGAGCGCCGCGGCCTCGGCGCGGGCCGTTGCCTCGCGGATGCTCGCCACCGCGTAGGTGGCGACGCCGAGCATCAGGAACAGCATCACGGCCGTCGTCGCGGCGGCGGTCGTCAGCCGCGGGCGGCGGCCGAACCACGTCAGCAGCCGACGGCTCACGGACGGCGGCCGGGCCACCACCGACTCGCCCACCAGGAACCGCTGCAGGTCGGCCAGCAGGTCCGTCGCCGACAGGTACCGCTTCGCCGGGTTCTTGTGCAGGCACTTCAGGACGATCGCTTCCAGGTCGGTCGGCAGGTCCGGGGCGAACCGCGTCGGCGCGACCGGCGCGTCGTTCAGCACCTTCAGCACGATGTCCAGCGTCGTCTTGCCGTCGAACGGCGGGCGGCCGGTGAGCAGCTCGTACAGGATCGCGCCGAGCGAGTACACGTCGGACGCCGGGCCGACTTCCTTGTCGCCGGTCGCCTGCTCCGGCGAGATGTAGCTCGGCGTGCCGAGGACCGCGCCGGTTTCCGTCACGGGGCGGACGCCCTCGGTGAACCCCAGCGTCTTCGACAGGCCGAAGTCGGTCAGCTTCGGCACGTCGTCGGCGAACAGGATGTTCGCCGGCTTCAGGTCGCGGTGGATGATGTCGCGGGCGTGGGCGAACTGCACGGCCTTCGCCAGGTGCGCCACCAACTTCACGGCCGCGGTCGGCGACCAGGGCGTGCCGGTCAGCCGGTCGGCGAGCGTGCCGCCGTCCACGTACTCGAGGACGATGTACGGCAGCCCGTGGTGCTCGCCGGCGTTGAGCAGCTTGACGATGTTCGGGTGTTGCAGGGCCGCGGACGACATCTCGCGGCGGAACCGTTCGCGTTCCAGCGCCCCGGCGTGCGCCCCGGCGATCAGCACCTTCACCGCGACCGTCTGACCATTGGCGAGGTTGCGGGCCTGGTAGACGACGCCCATCCCGCCGCGACCGAGTTCGCGCAGAAGCTCAAAGCCGGGGATGCTGGGCAAGGTGGCGTGGGTGGCCGCCTCGACGTGCGGCAGGGTCGGCGCGTTCAGCCAGGTTCCGCCCCCGCCAACGGCCGGAACGTCTGGCACGGCCAGTAGTTCGGGCGAACTGTTGGAGGTTGTCGAGCGGTCCATGACGGCCTCAGAATGCACGCGACTCACACACTAGACGACAAAGGCGGGGGATTATCTCAGTCGGGTTACAGTTTCGATACGTCAGTAGGCCCCGATTCGTTGACGCGAAAGCCGCGTTTCACCTAGTTTTTTCGGTGTACCCTTTAGTGCCCGCTCGGGCGGGTTTTCGTACAGGAATTTTCCATGAGACTTTGAGGACGAGCTACCGGGCGGGGTTCGCGCTCATTGGCAGTTCGCCGGGAAATCCGCGGGATTTTCGCGGACCTTCCCGAATCTTGCCCCGATTCTACCCGAAGGCGGCGTCCTCAGTCAAGATGTCTGACCTTTTTCCTCAACGCCCCCGTTGCGCCCGCGTTACACTGCTGGCCGCCGCTCCGGGTTCGGGCCACTTGCTAAGCGACGCCGGCCTTACGACTACGTAGTTCGAAACGGAAAATTAGTCGGGAATTTCTCGAAGCCCGGCGGACTCTCACGGAACTATCACCCTGACGGCAACGGTTCGGGAGACTGCGATGAGATTACCGGCCCCCGGCCACTGGCTCGGTTTCGCCCGCCGCCTCAACCCGCTGGCGGCGGAATCGGACGCGGCACTGCTCGCCCGATTCGTGGCGTCGCGGGACGAGGCGGCGTTCGAGGCGCTGGTGCAGCGGCACGGGCCGATGGTCCACGCCGTCTGCCGCCGGCGGCTCGGGCCGACGGCCGACGCCGACGACGCGTTCCAGGCCGCGTTCCTGGTGTTCGCCCGCGACGCGGCGAAGATCGCGAACCCGGCCGCCGTCCCCGGCTGGCTGTACCGGGTGGCGTACCTCGTGGCGCTGAAGGCGGGCGGTCGGCTGGCCCGCGCCGCCGCGTCGTTGCCGCCGGAGGACGTTCCGATGACCGACCCGCCGGACGCGCCCGCCATCGACAAGGAACACCGTGCCGTCGTGGACGCGGAGCTGGCGAACCTGCCGGAGAAGTACCGGACGGTCATCGTCCTCTGTCTCGTCGAAGGGAAGACGAACGCGGAGGCCGCGGCGGCGCTCGGCGTGCCGGTCGGGACGGTCGATTCCCGGCTGAGCACGGCCCGCAAGCGGCTCGCGGCGAAGCTCGTCCGCCGCGGCGTGACGCTGGCGGGCGTGGCCGCCCTCGACCGGCTGTTCGACCTCCCGCTGGCGGCGTCGCCGGCGGTGCAATCGCTCATCGCCGCGACCGTCCGCGGCGTGCTCTCGACGTTGTCCGATTCCACGGCCGCGGCCCTGTCGCCGGCGGTCACGTCCCTCGCGCACGGAGTCTCGATCATGTCCCTGACGAAGTTCAAACTGCTCGCGGCGGTCGGCCTCTGCCTCGGGCTGCTCGGCGGCACCGGGGCGGGCGTCTTCTACGCCACCGCCCAGGAGAAGCCGGCGGCGAAGGCCGCGGCCGACCCGGCGAAGCCGCCGGCGGAACCGCGGCAAACATCCGAGGGGGGGAAAGTCACGTCCGTCGGCGCGGGCCGCACGGCGAAAACGACGATGGAACTCGACAAGGTTGCCGACCTGGGGAACGCCGAAATCGCCGGCCTCACGCTCCGGGACTTGCTCATGATGCTGAGCGAGAAGACCGGCACGACGATCCGCGTGGACGTGGCGTTCTTCAAGCAGTTCGGCGTCGAGAACGTTTACGAGAAGAAGATCGACATCCCGGTCGTGAAGAACCTGACGGTCCGGGACATCCTGGAAGAGGCGCTCGCCCAGGTCGCGCCGGCCCCGGACCAGCAGGGCGCGAAAACCGGGCTGCGGGTGAAGGGGGGCCAGATCATCCTCGGCCGCGGGTCGGTCCCGCTGCACACGCCGGGGCGGACGAGTGTGACGGCGGACGCGCCGCAGGTGGTGGACGAGAAGACGCTGGCCGAGGTGCTGCACGGCCCGGTCGTCGGCGTCGCGGCGGACAACCTGCCGCTGGCGGACCTCGTGAGCCAGCTCCGCGAGCAGACCGGGGCGAACATCGTCGTGGACGCCCGCGTGAAGGAGAAGATGGCCCAGCCGGTGACGCTGACGGTCAACGACACGCGGCTGATGACGGTGCTGAAGATCGCCGGCGACATGTGCGAACTGGCCCCGGCCGTGGTGGACAACGTGTACTACCTGACGACGCCGGAGAACGCGGCGGGCCTGTTGCAGGAGACGTACATGCAGATTTACGGCCCGCCGCAGCCGGCCGGTCCGCCGACGACGGCGAAGCCGGCGGAGAAGAAGTGAGGCGTTCGGTATTCCCCGCCTCGCCGCGAGCCGTGCCGGGCGGGCCAAGACTTCCGAAGTCCGGCTTCGACTTCGGAAGTCGGGGGAAAGAGGGGCGTTTGCCCGCGCCGCGGACGCCGCCGCGCGGGATCGACTTCCGAAGTCGAAGCCGGACTTCGGAAGTCTGCGTCTCACCTCCCGCCCCCGCACGTCCTCCGGCCCGCCAATTCATCTTGTCCCGTTCCCGTTCGATCCGTTACCCTTCTCCCCTCATTCCTGCCCCCGGAAGGACTCCGCATGAGCCGCACGGCCGCGCCGCCGATTCACCCGACGGCCATCATCTCGCCGGACGCCGCCCTCGCCGCCGACGTGCGGGTCGGCCCGTACGCCGTCATCGACGGCCCCGTCACCCTCGGGGCCGGGTGCGTCGTCGGGCCGCACGCCCACCTGCTCGGCCCGCTCGCGGCCGGCGAGGGGAACGACTTCGGCAGCAGCTGCGTCGTCGGCGGTCGGCCGCAGCACCTCGGGTACGCCGACGAGCCGACGACGCTGACGATCGGCAGCCACAACACGTTCCGCGAACACGTCACCGTCCACCGCGGGACGCCGGGCGGCCGCGGGACGACGACCATCGGCGACCACAACTACTTCATGTGCGGCAGCCACGTCGCGCACGACTGCGTCGTCGGCAGCCACGCCATCCTGGTGAACAGCGCGCTGCTCGGCGGGCACGTCGAGGTCGGCGACCGGGCGCTCATCTCCGGGAACGCCGGCCTCCACCAATTCGTCCGCGTCGGCCGGCTGGCGCTCGTCCGCGGGCTGGCGATCGTGTCGATGGACGTGCCGCCGTTCTGGATCGTGGAGTCGCCGAACCGGGCGGCCGGGGTGAACGTCGTCGGGATGCGGCGGGCCGGGATGCCGACGGCCGAGATTCAGGCCGTCCGGAAGGCGTTCAACGTGCTGTACCGCGGCGGGCTGCTGCTGTCGATGGCCGTGGCGAAGATGGAGGCGGACCTCGGCCAGCACGCGGCGATCCGGGAGCTGGTCGCGTTCATCCGCACGACGAAGCGGGGCATCCCCGGCTCGCACCGGCTGCACCACGCCGACGCCCAGGCCGCGTGACCCCGATGCGCGACCACCCCTCGCCCGAGCCGACGACCCCTCTTTCTCCCTCCCCCCTTGGGGGGGAGGGCCGGGGAGGGGGGTGGGGGCGTGCAACTACAAGTGGGAGTCCGCAACCCCCGGCCCCGCGTGGGGGGGGGGGGCGGCCCCCCCCCCCCCCCCCCCCCCCCCCCCGCCCCCCCCCCCACCCCCCCCCCCCCC
>NZ_JCABYM010000117.1:0-147 GCF_059499385.1 Limnoglobus sp.
TTTGTTCCCTCCCCCCTTGGGGGGGAGGGCTAGGGAGGGGGGTGAGCGCGTCCCGCCCGGTGAGGATCGCGTCGGAGGGAGGGAACTGGGGGGGGGGGGGGGGGGGCGGGGGCCCCCCCCCCCCCCCGGCCCGGGGGGGGGGGGGCC
>NZ_JCABYM010000117.1:157-11181 GCF_059499385.1 Limnoglobus sp.
CGTCGTCCCTCGACGGGCTGCCGGGGACGCTGGTGTCGCGGTACCTGCCGCGGCGGTGGCGGTTCCGACCCGCCGTGTTGGTCGGTTCCGGGGTCTTGTTCCCTCCCCCCCAAGGGGGGAGGGAACAAGAGGGGTCTCGCAAAGCCTCGACCCGACGGTGACCGAAAGGATTCGCACCCGAATGCGCGTCGTGATGAACGGCCTGGCGGCCCTGAAACCGAAGACCGGCATCGGCCACTACGTCGCCCGGCTGCACGCGGCGCTCGGCGACGCCGTCGCGCTCTACCCCGGCGCGTTCCCCAGCGCCCTCGCCCGCAAGCTCCTCGCCCGGCCCGGCGGGCCGTCGAAACCCTCGCCCGGCTGGTCGCCGCTGCCGCCCGCGAAGCAGTTGCTCAAGCACCTCGGCAAGACGGCCGTCGGCATCCACTTCGCCCGCCACTGCCGCGCCCTCGGATACGAACTCTACCACGAGCCGAACTTCATTCCGTTCGCGACGCCCCTGCCGACGGTCGTGAACGTCCACGACCTGTCGGTGCTGCTCCACCCGGAGTGGCACCCGGACGACCGGGCGCGGTTCCACGACCGCCACTTCCTCGCGGCCGTCCGCCGGGCCGACCACCTGCTCACGCTGACGCACCAGGTCCGCCGGGAGCTGATCGAGTACGTCGGCGTGAACCCGAACAAGGTGACGGCCGTTCACATCGCCGGCGGCGACGAGTTCCGCCCGCTGCCGGCGGCTGTCATCGACGACGCCCGACGGCGGCTACAACTTCCCGACCGCTACTTCCTGTGCGTCGGCACGATCGAACCCAGGAAAAACATCCTCACCGTGCTGAAGGCGTTCGCCGACCTGCCGTCGGCCGTGCGGGCGAGCTGCCCGCTCGTCCTCGCCGGGCCGTGGGGCTGGAAGTCGGACGCCGAGCGGGACTTCCTGGCCGCGCATCCTTCCGGGATCATCCGCCTCGGGTACGTTTCGGACGCGGACCTGCCCGCCGTGTACGGCGGGGCGGCGGCGCTGTTGTTCCCGTCGCACTACGAGGGGTTCGGGCTGCCGCCGCTGGAGATGCTCGCGTGCGGCGGCAGCGCCGTCGTCTCGAAGTCCGCCGCGTCCGTCCGCGAGGTGATGGGATCGCACGCCGTCTACGTGGAAGGGACTGACGTGGCCGGTTGGCGGGACGTGTTGAACCGCATCGCCGCCGACCGCGAGTTCCTCGCCGAAACCCGCCGGGGTGGAATCGCGCACGCCGGGCGGTTCGCGTGGTCCCGGACCGCCGCCGAGACGCTCGCCGTGTACCGGAAGGTGCTCGGCCGGGCGGACCCGCTACGGGCCGCCGCGTAGAAGGTGGACGGCCGACACGGCGTTGAACAGCCCGTGCGCCACGACCGCGGGCGTCAGCGACTTCGTCCGCAACACGACCCACCCCAGCCCGACGGCGAGAACGACGAGGGGGATCGGCGACGGCCAGACGGCGGCGTGCATCACGCCGAACAGCGTCGCCGACGCGAGAAGCGCAGAGGTCGGCCGGAGCGGGAACCGCCGCGACCGCGGGGCGAAGCGGCCGTGTGCGAGCACGACCCCCGCCATGACCAGGACGAGGACCGGCGGCCCCCACTTCCCGCTGCCGACGGCGACGAGCATCGCGACGGCCAGCAGTATCCACGCCCGCTCCCACCGCCGCACCGCCCACGGGATCATCATTCGCCGGTAGAGCAGCTCCTCGAAGAACGGCGCGACGACGCACGCCCCGAGGAAGAGGATCGCCACGTCGAGCGTGTGCCGCAGCCGGAAGCCCTTCAACGGGTGTTGGTCCGGCGGAATCTTCAGCGCGTCCATGACCACGAGCGAGGCGAAGTGGACCGCGAATACGACCGGCGTGACGACGACCCACACGAGCACCCCGGCCGCCACGTCCGCGACGAATCGGCCCGACGGTGCTCGCTCCGCCCGCGCCGCCCGTCGCCAGACGTGGAAGCCGGCCGCGAAGACCGGGATGAGCGCCAGGCCGACGACCGTGGACCGCTGGTACGCCTGCTCGAGTTTGCCCGCCTCGGTCGGGTCGTCGTCGTGGTTCAAGAAAGTGAACACGCCGGTCGGCCGGAGGGCGTCGGCGACGACCTCGCGGAGGACGATGCACGCGACCGCCAGGACGAACAGGTCCAGCCCGTGCCAGTGGGTGACCCACTTGCGGTACGGCGGCACGACGGGCGTTCCGCGCCGCGTGGCGTACCAGCACGCCGCCCCGACCGGGGCCGCCACCGCCGCCACCGCCACGGCGGCCCGGCCCATCGCCACGACTTCGTCCCAAGCCACCACGCCCGCCCTCCGGTTAGAAGCGTAGGGGGAACTATATCGGCCGCGGATCGGGTAAACTCAACGGAACGCCGCCCCGCCCGGTTCCCACGGAGTACGCCATGCCGCGCCTGTTGTTCGCCGCCCTCGCCCTCGGCCTCGTCGCCGTCGGCCGCGCGCAGAACCCGCCCGCCGCCCCGCCGGCCGCGAAGCTGCGGGCCGCCCTCGCCGAGACGGCCGATGTCGTCTTCGAGGACAAGTCGCTCGTCGAGGTCGCCGAGTATTTCAAGAACAAGCTCAAGGCCGAGGTCCGGTACGACCCCGCCGTCCTCGCCGGCCTCGGCATCGACCCGGCCGCGATCCAGTACACCGTGAAGCTCCGCGGCGGCAAGGTCCGCGACGGGCTGAAGGCCGCCCTCGCCCCGGCGAACCTCAGCTACGCCGTCGTCGGCGGGTCCATTTACGTCGGCCCGGAGGAGCACGTCATCCACCAGCAGATGCGGCAGCGGGTGAGCGTGGACGGCGAGGCGACGACGCTGTCGGCCGTGCTGAAGGCGCTCGCCGACGAGACGGGGGCGAACGTCGTCGTCGATCCGCGGGTCGAGGCGAAGGCGCAGCAGGCGGCGGTGAAGCTCAAGCTCGACGACGTGCCGCTGGAGACGGCCGTGCGGCTGGTGGTCGAGGTCGCCGGGTTCGCGACGGTGCGGATGAACAACGTGCTGTTCGTGACGACCGAGGAGCGGGCCGACCGGCTGCGGCCGGTCGCCGACCCGCCGACCCCGGCGGCGGTCCCGGTCCCGGCGGCCGGCGTGCTGCCGGCGGAGGTCCCCCCGCGGCCGCCGGTGGGACGGTAGGCCGCCGCGCAACGGCTGGTTTTGTGGAACCCGGAGCGGAAGCGATGGGGTGTGGGACAGCCCCCACACCCCATCGCTTCCGCTCCGGGTTCTAAAGAGATCGCGTCAGGCCGCAGCGATTCGGAGGCACGTCCCGCTCCCGCCGGGACGCTCGCCCGTGCGTCGGCGTGCATTCCCTGCGGTCGTATACTTCCACTACCTCTTCATCCCACCCCCGTCCCGGATTCCCTCGCATGATCCTCCGCGTCCTGCCGTTGCTCCTGCTCGCCGTCCCCGCCCTCGCCGCCGACCCGCCGGCCCGGAAGCCGGTCGTCGTCACCGACGCCGCCCTCAAGCTGCACGCCGAGGCGCTCGTCATCGACGGGCACAACGACCTGCCGTGGGAACTCCGCCGGAAGGACGCCGGCGCGTCGTTCCGCTCGATCGACCTGCTCCGGCCGCAGAAGAACCTGCACACGGACATCCCCCGGCTCCGCAAGGGCGGGATCGGGGCGCAGTTCTGGAGCGCCTACGTCCCGACCGAGACGACCAAGAAGGGCCTCGCCGTCAAGACGACGCTCGAACAGATCGACGCGATCCACCGGATGGTCAAGCAGTACCCGAACGACTTCGAGATGGCGTCCGGCCCGGCCGACATCGAGCGGATCCACAAATCCGGCAGGATCGCGTCCATGATCGGCGTCGAGGGCGGGCACTCGATCGACAACTCGCTCGAAGTCCTCCGCACCTTCTACCGCCTCGGCGTCCGGTACATGACGCTGACGCACGGCGAGTCGCTCGACTGGGCGGACAGCGCCACGGACGCGCCGAAGTGCGGCGGCCTGTCGCCGTTCGGCGAGCAGGTCGTCCGCGAGATGAACGCGCTGGGGATGCTCGTGGACCTGTCGCACGTCTCGCCGGCGTGCATGACGGCGGCGCTCAAGGTGACGGCCGCCCCGGTCATCTTCTCCCACTCGTCGGCCCGCGGCGTCGCCGACCACCCGCGGAACGTCCCGGACGACGTGCTGAGGCTCGTGAAGGCGAACGGCGGCGTCGTGATGGTCAACTTCTACTCCGGGTTCGTCGTCCCGGAGGGGGCGCGGGCGATGCAGAAGATGTTCGAGGTCGGCCGGGAGTTGAAGAAAAAGTTCCCGGACGACGACGCGAAGTACCGCGAGGCGATGCGGGCGTGGGTGGCCGAGAACCCGTTCCCGACCGGCACGGTCCACACCGTCGTCGATCACATCGAGCACATCATCAAGGTCGCCGGGATCGACCACGTCGGGCTGGGGTCGGACTACGACGGCATCCTGCGCCTGCCGACGCAGCTGGAGGACGTGTCCACGTACCCGGTCATCACGCAGGAGATGCTGAACCGCGGGTACAAGCCGGACGACATCAAGAAGCTGCTCGGCGGCAACCTGATGCGCGCCTTCCGGGCCGCGGAAGCGGTCGCGAACAAGAAGTAACCCCGGTTAGCGGGCGACCCACCGGGTCGCCCGCTAACCCGCCGCCCGCCACTCGGCCGCGAGCCGCTCCTGGAACGCCAGCAGGCTGCCCAGGCTCTTGAAGTGGACCCGCTTCACCCGGCCGATCACCCCGTCCAGCCGGGCCATCAGCCGCCCGATCCACTCGCCGGAGATGCTGTCGCCGTAAAGCCGCGGCAGCTCGTCGTTGCCGCGGTCGTGGATCAGCGCGTGCAGCGGCGTCCCGTCCGCCACGTTCGTCATCGCCGGGGCCGGCACGCCCTTCGCGTCCGCCAGGTTCGCCGTCAGGCTCGTGTTGACCTGGTTCAGCTCCTCGCACGCCTGCTGGAACGCGTCCGGCGTGAGCTGGTTGTTCGCCCGCAGTTGGCCCAGCACCGCGTGCAACCGCCCCTGCTCGGCGAACAGCCCGCGGAGCAGCCCCTGCGTCGCCAGGTGGAACCGGTACCGCTTGCGAAGCTCGACCGCCCGCGCCTCGCCGGCCCCGCCGTCCAGGTGCGCGGCCAGCGACCAGTGCGCGTGGTACGCCTCGCGGTCCAGCCCGTCGAGCGCCTCGCGGTCGGCCTCCAGCTCGCCGTCTACCGCCTTCAGCAGCCCCGCCACGTCCCCCTTCGTCCGCTCCTTCTCGCGGAACGTGAACGTCCGCCCCTTGAGCGTGAACTCGCCGGTGTGCAGCCCGTTGAGTAGGTGGAACTCGCCCTGCCGCCGGCGGTACGCGGCCAGCTGCCCCTCCAGCCCGGCCGGCGGCCAGTCGGCGAGCCACGCCGCCACCCGGTCCCGCGGCCACGGCTCAACCGGCAGTCCGCCCGGCTCGCCGGGGTTGATGAGCCGGTCGTCGTACAGCCCGTGGTACTTCGGGTCGTAGGTGCTCTCCGCGTGCTCCGCGTCGATGAACGCCTGCACGTCCGCGGCCGGGGTCGGGTGGTAGGTCTCCTTCCGCCCGAGCGCGTGCTCGTAGAACCGCATCGTCACGACCTGCTTCAGCTTCGCCAACTCGCCGAACAGTAGCCACGGCGAGCGGTCGTCTTGCGGGCTGCGGACGTACACCCGCTTCGCGTTCCGCTCCCGCATGTGGTCCGTCGGGTGCGACCGGTACTTGTCCGGGACGCCGTCGTCGGTCGGCTCGAAGACCTGCACTTGTTCCGTCGGGTCGGCCGGGAGGTCCGGCGGCAGCCCGGCCCGGTCGTCCTTCCGCAGCTTCCGCAGCCGGGCGGCGGCGGCCGCCTGGTGCAGGAACAGGTCGTCGGAGAACAGCCCGTGGTCGGCGGCCGCGTTGAGCGACTCGGCGGCGTCGTTCAGGGCGTCCTGGGCGAACGACAGCCGGGCGAGGCAGTGGATCAGCGCGTCCGACCCGCTGACGCTGACGGCCACGTTGTCCGCGTTGAACTCCATCTGCCGGCCGAGGGACAGGTGCAGCAGGTTCAGGCTTCGGTACGCCGCGGCCAGCGCCTGCCGGACGGCCCACAGGACGGCCTTCAGCCCCCACGCGGGGAACGACAGCCGGATGTCGATGCCGGCCCACTGGTCCACGAACCGGTCGAGGCCGTCGCGGCTGTAGATTACGTCCGACATGGCCTTGTTCGCGACGTACAGGTAGCTGCCGAGGCCGACGCTCCGCTGGGCGAAGTGGCCGAACTCGTGGGCGAGGACGGCCTTGAACTCGACGAGGGTGACGACGTTCACCAGCCCGAGGCCGATGAGCAGGTCCTTCCGCGGCGGCACGACGAGGTTCACCAGCGACGTGTTGTAGATCAGTGCCGCGTTCACGTCCGGGCTGACGAACACCCGGTGCGGGGCTGGCGCGCCGGTGTCCTGGTAGACGCGGCGGATGAACGCGAGCAGCTCCGGGTGGTCGGCCGCCGTCACCTCGACGTGGTTCGACCGCTCGACCCGCTGCCCCTTGAACAGCCCCTTCACGAGGAACAGGACGAGCAGGAACGCGGCCAGCCCGCCGCCGAACTTGAGGATGAGGAACCCGACGGGCGTTCGCCCGCGGCGGTCGTCGGGCGTCGGCAGGTCGAGGATCGCGTACCCGACCCACGCGGCGGCGGCGATGATCGCGAGGTACAGCAGCAGGAACGCGAACAGCCCGGCGATCATGGCGACGACGCCGCGGCGGTACGCGGCGTCGATCCGGGTGATCTCGCGGGGCACGGCCGGCGGGGCCGGCGGGTACAGCGCGTCGGCGGGCATGGCGGGCCTCCGGCGGAAGGACGAGAGCGAACGAAGATACCAAACCCGCCGGGCCGGGCCAAACAAGAATGTGGGTTTCAAGACCTGGGACCGCGGGCGTCCCGCCCGCCCACCTTCCCGCGACGGGGAGCGGCCTCAAGTAGTCGGGACGGTCTTGGTAGGGTGGGCCGAGTCTTCGAGTCCCACCGGTGCGGCCCCCGCGACCGCGGTGGGCCTCGAAGACTCGGCTCCACCCTACAAGAAGCGGGCGGGACGCCCGCGGTCCCAGCGGTGGTCGGCCTACGCGTGCGGGTCCAGCAGCTCGTGGTGGTGGCGGACGATCGCCCCCTCGACGAGGTAGATCACGTCCTCGGAAATGCTCGTCGCGTGGTCGGCGATCCGCTCCAGGTGGCGGACGGCCGAGAACAGCGACAACAGCGGGTCGATCCGGTCCGGCGTCCGCTTCATCGCGGCCACGACCTCGCCGATGATGGCCGCGTTGTCCGCGTCCACGTCGTCGTCCAGCCGGATCACCTGCCCGGCCGTCGCCGCGTCCGAGTTCACGAACGCGTCCAGCGCCTTCCGCACCATCTGGATCGTCCGCTCGGTCATCGGCCCGAGCCGCTCCGGGATGGTCACGAACGGCGGGGCCGCGATCCCCGGCACCCGCTCGGCGATGGCCGTCGCCAGGTCGCCCATCCGCTCCAGGTCGGTCGAGATCAAGAGCACGGAGCTGATTCGCCGCAGGTCCACCGCGACCGGCTGGTGCAGCGCGAGGATCTTCAGGCACTCCTCGAGCACGTCGTTCTCCAACAGGTCGATGAGGTTGTCCCCGTCGATCACCTGGTCGGCCAGTTTCAGGTCGCGATTCTGCAGCGCCTGCCCGGCCTGGAACACGGCCTCCTCCACGAGGCCGGCCATCTTCAACACCAGCTTCTGGAGCTTCTCCAGGTCGCGTTGCATGTGCTTGGACACGTCACCCCCGCCGGCAAGAGCCTTTTCGCCCGGTCATCTTATCACCGCCGCGGCCGGAATCGGCGGGTTGGGGAAGAAGTTCTCGCGAAGGGGTTCTAGGATAACCGAACGCCCTCATTCGGATGCCTTTGGATGCACCCCCCGCCGCGCGTCTCCCGCGACCAGCTCCTCGACGCGATCCGGCGGAGCGGCCTCCTGGGGGCGGACCGGCTGGCCGAACTCGCCGCCGCGGCGGCCGCCGGCGACGGCCCGCACCTCGCGGACGAACTCGTCACGGCCGGGGAGCTGACCCGGTTCCAGGCGGACAAGCTCCTCGCCGGGCAGTGGAGCGGCCTCGTCCTCGGGAAGTACCGCATCCTCGCCCCGCTCGGCCGCGGCGGCATGGGCGTCGTCTACCTGGCCCGCGAGCACGACACCGGGCCGGGCCTCGTCCGGCCGCTCCTCGCGCTGAAAATCCTCGCCCCGAAGAAGGCGATCGAGCCCCGCATCCTCGACCGGTTCCAGCGGGAAATGGCCATCGGCCGGTTCATCCCGAACCACCCGAACGTGGCCCGGATGTACGCCGCCGGGGAGGTCCGCGGGGTGTCGTACATCGCGATGGAGTACGCCCCCGGCCGGACGGTCCGGGAGGTCGTCGCGGCGGACGGCCCGATGCGGCCCGGCGAGGCGGCCCGCGTGTTCGGCGAGATCGCCGACGGGCTGGCGGCCATCCACAACGTCGGCCTCATCCACCGGGACGTGAAGCCGGCGAACGTCATCGTCACCCCGTCCGGTACGGCGAAGCTCATCGACTTCGGGTTCGCGCTGCAGGTCGGCGACGACCTGCCCCGCGACCCGTCCTTGATCGGCGGCCGCGGGTACATCCTCGGGTCGATGGACTACATCGCCCCGGAGCAGGCGACGGACGCGACCGACGTGTCCCCGCGGTCCGACCTGTACGCCCTGGGGGCGTCGTTGTACTTCGCGCTGTCCGGCTGCCCGCCGTTCCCCGGCGGCACGGCGCTGCAGAAGATCCGCTGGCACCGGCACGACTCCCCGCCGCCGATCCGCACGCTCTGCCCCGGCCTGCCGATCGAGATGGCGGCCGTGGTGTCGAAGTTGATGGCGAAGGACCCGCTCGACCGGTTCGCGTCCGCCGTCCACGTGGCGGAGATTCTGAAGCAGTGGGCGACGCCGCCGAACGCGGAGGAGGTCGCGGCGACGGAGGACGCGGAGCACTCGACGGACGAGCTGTGGGTCCCGCCGGACTCGGCCTCGCAGGACGTGACGTTCTTCAAGGAGGCGGCGGGGCCGACGGTGGCGCTGCCGCCGTGGACGCCGTTCGCCGTCGGCGCGGGGTTGGGGGCGATGTTCTTCCTGGGCTTCCTGGTCCGGGTGCTGGTGCGGTAGCCCCGCCTTCCGGTTGCATCCCGACCCGTCGTCCGCTATACCTCCGGCCCCCGCCGGAGGTATTGTCGTGTCCCGAATCGTCCTCGCGCTTCTGACGCTTTCCGCCGCCAGTTTCGCGGCCGAGCCGCCGCAGAACGTCGCCGCCACCGTCAACGGCGAGGTCGTCCGCCTCGACGAGGTGGACGCCGTGTTGAAGCGGCACTCGCCCATCGACGCGCCGCTGACGACGGCCCAGGCGAAGCAGCTGCGGGCCGAAATCCTCGACGACCTCATCGACGAACGGCTGCTCGCCCAGTTCCTCAAGCAGCACGGGCCGAAGGTCCCGCCGGCGGACATCGACAAGTACATGCAGGGGCTGACGGCGGGTTTGAAGAAGCAGAAGAAAACGCTCGCCGACCACTTGAAGGAGACGGGCCAGACGGAGCCGCAGGTCCGCGAGACGTGGACGCGGGTGCTGCAACTGCAACGTATGATCGACCAGCAAGCGACGCCGGACGTGCTGAAGAAATACTTCGAGGCGAACCGCGAGTTCTTCGAGGGCGTGACGGTGCGGGCGTCGCACGTCGTCGTCCGCCTCGGCCCGGCCGCCACGCCGGCGGACCGCGCCGCCGCGACGGAGAAGCTCAAGCAGATTCGCGCGGACATCCTCGCGGGGAAGATCGACTTCCCGACGGCGGCGAAGAAGCATTCCGTCTGCCCGTCGGCGCGGGACGGCGGCGACCTCGGGTTCATCGCCCGCAAGGACACGGTCGTGGACGAGGCGTTCGCCGCGGCCGCGTTTTCCCTCAAGAAGGGCGAGATGAGCGACGTGGTCGAAACGGAGATGGGCCTGCACCTGATCGCGGCGATGGACCGCAAGCCGGGGATGCCGACGGCGTTCGAGAAGGTGGCCGATCAGGTCCGCGATGTGTACACGGACGAGGTGCGGCAGTCCCTCGTCGCGAAGCTGCGGAAGGACGCGACGGTCCAAATCACCCTCCCGTGAGGAGACTGCTTCATATAGCCGCCGGCTTGCCGGCGGGGTTCTGGGTGTCGCAAACCCGCCGGCAAGCCGGCGGCTATATAATCACCGCCATGAAGCTCAAGGCGTTCGACCTGACCGGCAAGGTGGCGCTCGTCACCGGCGGCAACAAGGGCCTCGGCCTGGCGATGGCCCGCGGGCTGGCCGAGGCCGGGGCGGATGTCGTGATCGCGGCGCGGACAGAAGACCAACTCCGGGCGGCGCTCGACGCGATCCTGCAGGGCACGCACCGGTGCGGGGCGTACTTCGTCTGCGACATGGCCGACCGCGAACAGGTCCAGGAGATGGCCGCGGCCGCCCTCGCCAAGATGGGCAAGATCGACATCGTGATTAACAACGCCGGCACGAACCACCCGCAGCCGGTGGACCTGATCGACGACGACGTGTGGGATCGGCTGATCGAGATCAACTTGTCGTCGTGCATGGCCGTCACGCGGGCGCTCGTCCCGCAGATGAAGGAACGGCGGTGGGGCCGCGTCATCCACATCTCGTCCATCTTCGGGCAGGTGTCGAAGGCCGGGCGGAACGCCTACTCGGCGACGAAGGCGGCGCTCATGGGGTTCACCCGCGCGTCGGCCCTGGACCTGGGGCCGTTCGGGATCACGGTCAACTGCCTCGCGCCGGGGCCGTTCCTGACCGACCTGCCGATGTCGATGTTGAGCGAGGCCGAGAAGCAGGCGTTCGCGGACCACACGGCCCTCGGCCGGTGGGCGGACCCGAAGGAGCTGGTCGGCCCGGCCCTGATGCTGGCGAGCGACGCCGGCAGCTACGTGACCGGCACAACGCTATTCGTGGACGGCGGATACACCGCGAAGTGACCGGCGAGCCGAGCGGCGTAAGCCGCCGGGTAAATGCCCCTT
>NZ_JCABYM010000117.1:11191-24644 GCF_059499385.1 Limnoglobus sp.
CCTTTTTGGGTGGGGGGCGCAACCCCCGCCTTGGCCCCGCCGCCCCGGGGCGCTTACGCCGGGGGTAATCCCCCCCCCCCCGGGGGGCAACCGCCGCTCGGCTCGCCGTGTTTCATCGTCGGTGGTTTCTCCACTTTCCGCAAAATGGAACTTGCACGGCGTCACGGCCGTCAATTATGATGTAGGTTGAAATTGTCTTCCCGTCGGTCCCCTGACCGGGCGGGCGATCCGTTTTCTCCCCCGACGGCTCGTAGAATATGGTCACTATGAATCAGGGTGTCGTCGCCGACCAGGGTTCGTCACGGATGTACGCCAGCGGTCCGCCGGAACACGTGCCGAAACAGAGCATCCACGCCCACTGCCAGGACGAGGAAGCGAAGTTCAAGTGGATCGAGAGCGAGAAGGTCGGGTACGACCTCGGCGAGTCGGCGATCCAGAACTGGGTCCGCGACCACTGGACCGGCTACCTGCGGGCGAAGTGGCTCGAACACCTGCAGGGCAAGTGCTTTTGGATCGAACTCGACCGCGGCGACTTCGGCCTCCTCGAACGGCAATTCCAGGACCAGCACGAGCTGCTCACCCCGATCCTCGAACGCCTGAAGTGCGGCCACGAGAACCTGCACATCATCTGCTGGGCGAAAACGACCGGCCAACCGATCGACCCGGTCATCAGCATCCTCGAAGCGCTCGACATCAACAGCCGCCGGCTGGTCCACCGGTTCGACCGGATGTGACCATTCGCGGGAACTCACGCACGCCCCGCCGACACCGGCGGGGCGTTCTCGTTTAATATCAGGGATATATAGCCGCCGGCTTGCCGGCGGGGTTTCGGGTAACCCGCCGGCAAGCCGGCGGCTAAATAGGGTCCGACCAATGCTGAACGCCGCGCTCAAGGACGAAGTCGTCCGCCACCTGCCGCGGGTGAAGACGCCCGCGCAGTACGCCGGCGGGGAGGTCAACAGCGTCCCGAAGGACCACCGGCACGTCCGCGGGAAGCTCTGCCTGGCGTTCCCGGACGCATACACGATCGGCATGAGCCACCACGGGTTGCAGGTGCTCTACACGATCATGAACAACGACCCGCGGTGGGCGTGCGAGCGGGCGTTCGCCCCGTGGCTCGACTTCGAGGGGCTGCTGCGAGGTCGCAAGCTGCCGCTGTACGGGCTGGAGACGTTCACCCCGCTGCACGAGTTCGACGTGATCGGGTTCAGCCTCCAGTACGAGGTGTGCTACTCGAACCTGCTGAACATGCTCGACCTCGGCGGCGTCCCGATGTGGTCGAACGAGCGGCTGGTGTCCGACCCGCTGATCGTCGCCGGCGGGCCGGGGGCGCAGAACCCGGAGCTGCTCGCCCCGTTCGTGGACCTGTTCGTCATCGGCGACGGCGAGCAGTCGCTCCCGTTCCTCATGAGCAAGTGGATCGACCTGAAGGAGAAGGCCCTCCGCGACGGCGACAACACGCACCGCCGGCGGCTGGAGATGCTCGCGGAACTCGTCGGCAGCACGACGTGGGCCTACGCCCCGGCGTTCTACGAATTCGACTACCACGCCGACGGCACGATCGCGTCGGTGAACCGCACGCGGTCGGACGTGCCGACGGAGATCAACCCCTGCACCATCGACTGCGACTTCGACGCGATCCCGCTGCCGACGAAGCCGGTGGTGAGCTTCGTGCAGACGCCGCACGACCGGATCGCCATCGAGATCATGCGGGGCTGCCCGCACCAGTGCCGGTTCTGCCAGAGCACCACGATCAAACGTCCCCTCCGCATGCGGTCGGTGGAAACCATCGTGCAGGCGGCGCTCGACAGCTACCGGAACACCGGCACGAACGAGATCAGCCTGCTGTCGCTCAGCAGCAGCGACTACCCGCACTTCGAGGAGCTGGTCAAGCGGATGCACGAGGTGTTCCTGCCGCTCGGCGTGAACGTCTCGCTGCCGAGCCTTCGCATCAACCACCAACTGCGGACGCTGCCGAACCTGATCCAGGGCGTGCGGAAGGCCGGGCTGACGCTCGCGCCGGAGGTGGCCCGCGACGACATGCGGGAGCAGATCCGCAAGCGGATCAAGAACGAGGACCTGTACGTCGGCTGCCGGGAGGCGTTCAAGAACGGGTGGCAGAAGGTGAAGCTCTACTTCCTCTGCGGGCTGCCCGGCGAGCGGCCGGCGGACCTGGACGGCATCGTCGAGATGGCCGAGACGATCGCGCAAATCAGCAAGGAAGTCACCGGCCGGTACAAGGACGTGACGGCGAGCGTGTCGAACTTCGTGCCGAAGCCGCACACGCCGTACCAGTGGAACGGGATGCAGTCCCGCGAGTACTTCCGCTGGGCCGGCGACTACCTGCACCGGCAGAAGCGGATGAAGACGGTGAAGGTGAAGCAGCACGACATCGAGACGAGCCTGCTGGAAGGAATTCTGACCCGCGGCGACCGCCGCGTCTCGCCGGCCCTCTACGAGGCGTGGAAGCGGGGGGCGCGGATGGACGGGTGGAAGGAGTGCTTCAACCCGGAGTTGTGGTGGGGCGCGTTCCGCGACCTGGGGATCGACGTGGGGTTCTACAGCCACCGTCAGCGGCCGATGGGCGAGCGGCTGCCGTGGGACCACGTCAACGTGAAGAAGGGCCGGGCGTACCTGGAGAAGGAGCAGGAGCGGAGCGTGATCCAGCTCCGTGTGATGGCCGACGCCGTCGGCCAGGAACCGAAGGGCTGCGGGGGATGAGTCTTACATTTTGCATTTTTCATTTCGACTTTTGCATTGGTTCAGTCATGTCCGGACCAATGCAAAAGTCGAAATGAAAAATGCAAAATGAAACGTCACACGACCACCCGCTCGCCCAGCACGTTTCGCACGGCGTCCGCGTCCTTCGCCGACAGCGGGTTCCCGGTCAGCAGCAGCTTCTTCACCGGCCCGTCCCGCAGGTAGCGCGCGAGCGATACGGCCCCCTTGCCGTCGATGCGGTTGCCGCGGAGGTCGAGGTACTCCAGCGTCTCGACGAGCGGCGACTGCCCGAGCCGCACGGCCCCGTCGCCGGTCAGGAAGTTCCGGCCCGCGGTGAGCGTCCGCAACTCCGGCGTGCGGCGGCCGCGGACGAAGTCCCGCCAGCCGGGGTCGCCGAACCGGTTGCGGTCGAGGGCGAGCGCGCGCAGCCGAATCCACACGTCCCCGCGGGCGAACGTCGCGAGGCCGCGGTCGCCCATCGTGCAGCCGGTGAGGTCGAGCCGCTTCAGTGTGGGGCGGAACGTCACGCCGTTTAGCTTGGACAGGGTTAACGCAATCTCATCCCGGTCGGGGCGGTGGGCCGCCGGGTACACCGAGAGGTCACGGATTGCGTCGTCCAACGGGAAGCTCGCGAGGTTCGAGAGGAATGCATCGCCGAACGGAAGCCGCAGGCCGTGCAAGCGCTTTACCATCGGCGACGTGCACAAGTATGGGACGGCCGCCCACGTCGCATGGCCGAAGCTCAACCGCCGGAGCGAGGCCCAATTCGGAACGTCAAAGAGTGTTTTCGCCTCCGTCGCGGTCAACCCGCCGTCCAGCGTAAGGGACTGAACCTGTTTCAGTTCGGCCACGGCCCAGTTGGGAGAAGAAACCGGCGTACTGAATTGCAAACTAAGCCGCGAGATCGGATGTTCCCGAAGAAGCCGGCCGAGCGATTGTCCGTCGCCGAGACTGCGAGCGTTGACCCAGGGTTGCTCGAGAAAGCCGCGTTCAAACCGGGCAGTCATCAGGCCGAAGGGCGGATGACTGCTTCCGAACAGAACATGCAGGCCGTGGCCCCGCGTTTTGCCCGGCTTCCACTCCGCCGGCTGCCCGAAGGCGTCGCACAGGTCCTGTATCCACGCCGGCAGGTTCGCCCGCAGCGTGTCGGCGGTGCGGCGGAAGAGTTGGCGGTACTCGTCCGTGCCCGGCCGCAGCGTCGCCAGCCGGACCTGATCGCGGATGAACCCGGCGCGGGCGGCGTCGCCGTGTTCTTCCAGCCAGTCGGCGAACGCCAGCCGCGGGGTGTCGTCGGCCGGGGCCGCGGCGATGGCGGCGAGGAACGAGTCGCGGTCGGTCATACGCTCATGGTAGCAAAGCCGAACCTTTCCGCCGCCCGTCGCGTCCGATACAGTGGAGGTTCGATTGGTCGGTCGGCCGGACGATCGCCGGCCGCCAGTTGGCAGTTGGTAGTTGGTAGTTGACAGAGAGAACCGAATGCCGGCTTTTCTGTCAACTACCAACTACCAACTGCCAACTGGCGGCGGGAGGAAAGTCCGGGCTTCCCAGGGCACGGTGGTGGGTAACGCCCACCCCCGGCAACGGCTTCCGCGTCCCGGCGCGGGCCGCCAACGGGCGGGACAGTGCAACAGAAAGCAAACCGCCGGCGTAGTTGATAGTTGGCAGTTGATAGTTGGTAGTCGGCGGACTTTGACTACCAACTATCAACTGCCAACTATCAACTACCCGGTAAGGGTGAAACGGTGCGGGGCGAAAGCCCTTAATGTAAGAGCGCACCAGCGGCGGGGTGACCCGTCGGCTCGGCAAACCCCACCGGAAGCAAGGCCAAGCAGGGGGCAGGATCGGCCCGATCCGCTACGACCCTCGGGTAGGCCGCTCGACCCCACGAGTAATCGTGGGGCTAGATAAATGATCGTCGCCGCCGCGAGGCGGGACAAAACCCGGCTTACAGGCCGACCGACCAATCGAGTCCGGGTTCACGGCTGGCCACATCGAGGGCCGTTTCTTGGATGTTGAAACCTTTCTCCAGAAGTTCCAGATTCGCACCCGCCTCGGTAACGAGTTGGAGAAGGCCCACGCAGTCATCCAGTTTGTGGACGGGACGAACATACAAGAAGTCATGAACGCAGTACCCACGGACCTCGCCCGTGTAATCCGCAGGGAAGTTCGTGGCAGACCCCGCACCGATACGGAGTGGCAAGCATACAGAACCATTCGACTCGCCAGCTTTTGTTTTCTTCGGGAATTGACAGAAGAGGAACACCGAGCGATCCACGGCCCGTTCGAGCCTACTCCTGAAGAACTCGAACGTCTCAAATACGAAACCGCGCTGCTCCGCGCGTACTTCGATAAGCGGGGGAGCACGTAGCGCACTGATTCTCACCCCGACCTCCGCTTTCCCCGGCACATCGTTTGCGACCTCGTTCCTCGTCCATCTCCGACGAGGAGCCACCGATGCCGACGACTCGCAAGAAGCCCCTGAAGGACCCGAACGGCGGCCTCACGGCCGCCGGGCGGAAGCACTTCAAGGAGACCGAAGGCGCGAACCTCAAGCCCGGCGTCAAGGGCGCGGCCGACACGCCGGAGAAGATGCGGCGGAAGGGGTCGTTCCTTCGGCGGCACTACGCCAACCTCCGCGGGCCGCTCGTGGACGAGGACGGCCAGCCGACGCGACTCTCGCTGCAGGCCCGTGCGTGGGGCGAACCCGCGCCGAAGACCGCGGCCGCGGCGAAGAAGCTCGCCGACAAGGGAACCCGCCTGCTCGAACGGTACGCCAAGAGCAAGAAGAAATCCTAACGCAGGAGGCCACCATGCCGACCACAACGAAGAAAAAGCCGAAGAAGAAAGCGGCCGCGAAGAAGCAAACCCGGTGTTGGGAAGGCTACGAACCGGTTCCGGGGAAGAAGCCGTTCGCGAAGGGGAGCTGTAAGCCCAAGTCGAAGGACTGATGCCAGCCGTTATAACCGGACCGTCGCCGAAATCCGAACGGCCAGTTGGCGAAGGGAACCTTTGACCGACCGGTCGCGCGTACAGTAGGGTAGAGGGGATTTCTCAGTCCCGGCCGAGTCGCGACCCGCGGCCGGCCCCGACAGGAAGTCGCCACCACTAGCGAGGGCCGCCATGTCCACTCGCCCCCCGTTCCGACGCCCGAACCGGCTCGCCCGGTTCTTCGGCCGCCGCCCCACCTCTCCCGGCGGCCGGCCGATCACGCGGTACAAAGTCATCCTCCATCGGGCCACCGATAAAGACCTGCCGTTCGTCGCCCGGACGCTCCGGGACGTGACCCACTTCGCGGACGCCGAGGCGACGTTCCGCATGTGGGACGCGTACCAGAACGGCCGGACGCTCGTACTCGTCACCCACCTCGAACGCGCCGAGTTGTACGTCGAACAGTTCGGGGCACGCGGGTTGGCCGCGAGCGTCGAGCCGGCGTAGCCGGATTTCCCGCGGTCGGGGGAAACTTCGCACGGGCCACCGCCGATAGAATCGGGGTGCGCCTGCTCGGAGTTTTGGTCATGCCGCGGTTGGTCCTCGGAAGTCGCAACAAGAAGAAGCTCCGCGAGCTGATCGAGCTGCTGTCCGACCTCGTCGAGGTGACCGACCTCACGCCGTTCGCGAACGCCCCGGCCGACATCGACGAGACGGGGACCACGTTTGAAGAGAACGCCCGCATCAAGGCGACGGCACTCGCCCCGCTGCTGAACGAGTGGGTGCTCGGCGAGGACAGCGGCCTCGTCGTGCCGGCGCTCGGCGGCCAGCCGGGCGTCTACTCAGCGCGGTGGGCCGGGCAGCACGGCGACGACGCCGCGAACAACGCGAAACTGCTCTCCGAGATGGCGAGCTTCACCGGCGAGAAGCGGGCCGCGTACTACGTCAGCACGGCCGCCCTCGCCGACCCGACGGGGAACGTGGTGGCCGTCGTCGAAGGCCGCTGCTGGGGCGTGATCGACACGCAGCCGCGGGGCGACGGCGGGTTCGGGTACGACCCGCTGTTCGTGATCCCGGAGTACCACGCGAGCTTCGGCGAACTGTCCGCGACGGTGAAGCATGCGTTGAGTCACCGCGGCCGGGCGGTGGGGAAGCTCCGGCCGGTCATCCGCAAACACCTCCTCGGTTCGCCATGAGTTTGAACGCCCTCGTCTCCGACGTGCTCGCCTTCCGCCAGTACCTGCGGGCCGAGCGGGGCATGGCCGAGAACACCGTCCTCGCCTACGGCCACGACCTCGACCGGTACTCGACGTGGGCCGCCCTCGTCCGGCTCGCGGACTACTCGAACCCGTCGCTCTCGGACCTCACGCGATACCTGGGCTTCCTCCACGACGAGCAGCTCGCCGCCCCGAGCATCGCCCGGCACCTGGTCGCACTGAAGATGTTCTACCGCTTCCTCCGGCTGGAGGAGCGGGCCAACCCGTCGGCCGTGGAACTGCTCGGCTCGCCGAAGCTGTGGGAGCGCGTCCCGCAGGTGCTGTCGCCGGAGAGCGTGGACGAGTTGCTGAAGGCCCCGCAACTCGGCGACCGGTTCTACCTCCGCGACCGGGCCATGCTGGAGACGCTGTACGCGACCGGCTGCCGGGCGTCGGAGGTCGTCGGCCTGCGGCTGAACGACCTGTACCTGGACGCCGCGTTCTGCAAGTGCTTCGGCAAGGGGAGCAAGCAGCGGGTCGTGCCGCTCGGGAAGCCGGCGATCGCCGCGCTGCGGGCGTACCTCGGCGAGGGCCGCACGAGCTTGCCGGGAAGCGACGGGGCGGAGTTCGTGTTCGTCAGCCGGTCCGGGAAGGCGCTGACGCGGGTGGACCTGTGGATGCTGGTGAAGAAGTATTGCAAGCGGGCCGGGCTGCCGGTGACGGTCAGCCCGCACACGCTGCGGCACAGCTTCGCGACGCACCTGCTCGCCGGCGGCGCGGACCTGCGGACGGTGCAGGAACTATTGGGACACGCCTCGATCCAGACGACGCAGCACTACACGCACGTGGACCGCAAGCGGCTGAAGGAGTTGCACAAGAAGTTCCACCCGCGGGGGTGAAAAAAAGAAAGCCCGCGGACGAACGTCCGCGGGCTTCGGGTTCCCGTTCGACCACTCAATTCCCGAACGACGCCAGGTTGATCCGCAGCGGCTCGGTGTACTCGCGGGTGATGCGGACCTTCTTCCGCCGCAGCTCCTCCATCTTGTCCAGGAACTCGAGGATGAGCTTCTCCGTGCCGAGTTGGTCGTCCTTGCCGAGCAGGCTCACGCCGGTCAGGTTCGTCCCCTTCCGGTCGCGGATGTACGTCGAGTCGAGCTTCTCCAGCCGCCCCCGCCCGCCGGCCACCATGACCTGGTCGTTGAAGTATTTCGACGCGCTCTTCCCGGCCTCGTCCTTCTCCCCGTGGACGAACAGCATCGGCGTCTCCTTCCGCATGTCCCCGTTCGGGTCCCGGCCGTGGCGGGCCACCCAGTTCTCGACGGCGCTGGACCCGAACCCGGCCATCCGCTTCGGCGACAGCCAGACGGCCCCGCCGTAGTCCCGGCCGGCCGGCGACCCGCCGGCCGCGATGCTCAGGTTCGCGCTGACGAAGAACTTCTGTTGGTTGAACGCCAACGTCGGCTTCTTCTGCTCGCGGTGCCACTCGGTCGCCAGGAACAGCATGCCCAGCGTGGTTGCGTCGCCGGCCCCGATCAGGTAGACGGAACTGGTGTTCACCTGCCCGTCGTCGTTCAGCTTGTCCAGGTGGTTGCGGGCGGCCGCGATGTCGTACACCAGTTGCGGGTAGTAGTCCCGCTTCTTTTCAAAGTCCTTCACGTCGATCGTGTCCTTAGCGGGCGTCCTGTTCGCCCCCGGCAACTTCTGATTCAACGGCTCCCGCCAGAACTTCTCCGGGATCAGGTCCTTACTCTTGCCGTGCCCGCGGAAGTCGAACCGGAGGGTGTGGTAGCCGTTCTTCGCGAGCGTCTTCGCCAGCCCCTCCCAGTCCCCCTTCGTCGGGTCGGTGAACGGCTCGTGCAGGATGATGACGCACGACCCGTTCTTGGAGTTCTGGGCCTTGTACAGGATGCCGCGGAGCTTCACCCCGTCGGCGGTCTCGATCAGCTCGTCGCTCGGCTCGTTCTGCGGCCGGGCTTCCGGGGCGGTCTGAACGAAGAACGCCCCGGCGAGTGCGGTGAAGGCGAGCGGAAGGAAGAGGCGGCGGCGCATGTGCGAGTCTCCCGAACGGGGAGGGTGGTGGAAGGCGTGGGGATGCAATGAGATAACGCTACTGGATCATAAGCCGTTGGCGCGGCGAAGACAAGCGACCGTTACCGCGGCGGGCGAGCGGGCTGGCAACCTGTGCCGGTCATAGTAGTAGGCACACTCCGTGTGCCGTCTGCTGTCGGCCGCGGCGACCCGTGCATTGTCCCGGCGGCGCTTGGCAGACGGCACACGGAGTGTGCCTACTACTCTGGCGAACCCCGCGCGCCGTGCCTATGTTACGGAAGCGCCTCCATCCCCCGCGAGCGACCCGACCGCCGATGACACCCGCCGACGCTCCCCGCCCGCCCCGGAAGGCGATGTTCATCGCCGCCCTCGTCGTCGCCATCGACCTGCTCGGGTTCGGCATCGTCCTGCCGCTCCTGCCGCGGCTCGCCAGTGAGTACCTGACGGACGAACACCTCGCGCCAATCACGGACCAAACCAAGGCCGCCCGCGGCGCGATCATCGGGATTCTCTTCGCAGTCTTCTCGCTGATGCAGTTCGTGTTCTCGCCGGTGTGGGGCCGCGTGTCGGACCGGATCGGCCGCCGCCCCGTGCTGCTCGTCGGCCTCGTCGGGTCGGTCGTCTTCTACGGGCTGTTCGCCTACGCATCTTCGCTGCCGGCCGCCGACTGGCAACTCGCCATCGGCCTGATGCTGTTGTCCCGGATCGGGGCCGGCATCGCCGGCGCGAGCGTCGGCACGGCCGCGGCCGTCATCGCCGACTGCACGACGCCGGACAAGCGGGCGAAGGGCATGGCCCTCATCGGCGCGGCGTTCGGCATCGGGTTCACGTTCGGCCCGCTCATCGCCTACCTCGGCCTGACGATCTTCGAGAACCAGAAGTGGGGCGTCGGCGTCATCGCGTCGGGGCTGTCCCTGGTCGCGACGTTGATGGCCGTCGCGCTGCTGCCGGAAACGCGGACGCCGGGGAAGACGAACGAGCCGCGGCAGTTCTTCAGCATGGGTCGGACGCTGGAGGTCGTGATGATGCCGACGGTCGGGCCGCTCGTGCTGATCTACTTCCTGGCGATCTTCGGGTTCGCGAACTTCGAGGCGACGCTCGCCCTGCTGACGACGACGGCGTTCGGGTACGACGACAAGCAGAACTTCCTCGTCTTCGCGGCGGTCGGGTTCGTGCTGATGGTCGCGCAGGGCGGCCTCTACCGCCCGCTCGTCGGGCGGTGGAAGGAAGCCCGGATGATGACCGTCGGCCTCGGCATGATGTTCCTCGGCCTCGGCACGCTCGGCGTCGTCGCGTGGGCCACGTCGATGCTGACGAAGACGAACGCGCAGGGCCTCGTGCCGCTGTTCTACTTCGCGCTGGCCGTGTCCGTCACCGGGTTCGCGTTCGTGAACCCGTCCGTCTCCGCGCTCGTGTCGAAGCGGGCCGACCCGAACCGCCAAGGCGAAATCCTCGGCGTGAACCAGTCGGCCGCGTCGCTCGGCCGCATCCTGGGGCCGTTCATCGGCGTGTTCGTGTTCGAGTTGCACCCGTCCCGGACGCTGCCGTATGTTGTGGCCGTGGTCGCGCTCGTCGGCGTGCTGGCGCTGCTGCCGACCGTGATTAAGAATGAAGAGAAGACTGCAGTTGAGAAAGCCTAGACTTCCGAAGTCCGGCTTCGACTTCGGAAGTCGATCCGGCACAGGGGCGTTCCTCACCCCCGTTGGCGCTGGCTTCGTTCGACTTCCGAAGTCGAAGCCGGACTTCGGAAGTCGGGGCCAACGTCCCCCGCGGTGAAAAAGGATTTGCAATGCCGCGACGGATCGCGATCCTGAAGCCGAGCGCCCTCGGCGACATTGTCCACGCCCTGCCGGTATTGACCGCGCTCCGTGAACGGTTCCCGGCGGCGCACCTCACGTGGGTCGTCAACCGCGGGTTCGAGCCGATGCTGATCGGCCACCCGCACCTCGACGCGACGCTCCCGTTCGACCGCGCCGCGTTCCGCAACCTCGGGTCCGCCCTACCGTACTCATTCGGCCTCCTGAACCGCCTGCGGCGCGAGCGATTCGATCTCGTTGTCGATCTGCAAGGGCTGCTGCGGACGGGGCTGATGTGCGCCGCCACCGGGTCGCCGCGGCGGGTCGGGTTCGCGAACGCGCGGGAAGGGGCCACGCGGTTCTACACGCATCTCGTCGAAGTGCCGGACGCGGACCGGATTCACGCCGTGGACCGGTACTGGCGGGTGGCGGAGAGCCTCGGCTGCCGAACCGCGAAGCGGTTCGTCGTCCCACTTCGAGAGGATGAAGTCGAAGCTGTGAATCGCGAACTCGTGCCATTCCCGCGGCCGTGGCTGGCGGTCGCGGCCGGGGCGAAGTGGGTGACGAAGCGGTGGCCGCCCGCCCACTTCGCGACGCTCCTGACGAAGGCGCAGCGCGCCTTCGGCGGCACGGCCCTGCTCGTCGGCTCCGCGGACGACACCGCGTTGTCCGCGGCGATTGCGAACCAGCTCCCCGGCCCGGTCCGCGACTTCACGGGGAAGACGAGCCTGCCGAAGCTGGCCGCGCTGCTGAACGCGGCGGACGTGATGGTCGCGAATGACACCGGCCCGCTGCACCTGGCCGCGGCGCTGGGCCGGCCGTGCGTCGCCCCGTACACTTGCACGCAGGTGCGGCTCCACGGCCCGTACCGAGTACCGAGTACCGAGTACCGAGTACCGAGTACCGGCGTCGAAACGGCCGTCGCGTGTGCGGGCAGCTACCTGAAGCAATGCCCGAATGACACGATCTGTTTCGCCGACCTGACGCCGGAGAAGGTGTGGCCGCCGCTGGCCGAGGTGCTCTCGACATGGCAACGCCGGACGTTCCGTTCCGCCTAGTCCTCGCCAGTGGGTCGCTCGGCCGCCGCGAGCTGCTGAAGTTCCACGGCTACGCCTTCGACGTGCTGCCCGCGAACATCGACGAGCCGACGGAGGCCCGCCTCGGCGACGTGCGGCACTACGTCGGCGAACTCGCGTGGCTCAAGGCCGCGGCCGTCGCGCCCCGCGTTGAGGACGGCGTCGTGATCGCGGCCGACACCGTCGGCTGGCTCGACGGCAAGGTCGTCGGCAAGCCGGAGGACGAGGCCGACGCCCGCCGCATCCTGAACTGGCTCTCCGGCCGCGTCCACGAACTCTGGACCGGCGTGTGCCTGTGGCTGCGGCCCGGCGACTTCCAGATCGTCTGGCAGGAGCGGAGCCTCGTCGAGATGAAGCCGCTGTCCGCCGCCGAGATCGACGGATACCTGAAGACGCGGAAGTGGGAAGGCTGCTCCGGGGCGTATGCCATCCAGATGCCGACCGACCCGTACCTCAAGGTGATCGACGGCAGCGCCAGCAACGTCATCGGGCTGCCGATGGAGTCGCTGGCGAAGGCACTGGCGTGGGCCGAGACGATGCGCCCCGCGGCGGCGAACTAATAATACTGAATCATGCTCACCGGCCCGACCATCATCTTCACGCTGAAGCTCCTCGTCGCCGCGGTGACGGTGCTGTTCGTGTCCTCGCTGCTCGCGCTGTCCACGAAGCGGTACAAGCTGCACGGGCGGATCAACATCGTCTTCTTCGCGCTGACGATCGTGACCGTCCTCGGGTTCGAGTTGCTGCTCCGCCTCGGCACGGACGTGACCTCGCAGTTCTCGGAGGAGGCGAAGCAGGCCCTGCGGGTCCACTTGATGTTCTCCGTGCCGTCCGCGCTGTTGCTACCGCTGATGCTTTTCACCGGCGTGAAGCGGCGGCGCGAGTTGCACGTCCCGCTCGGGTTGTTGTTCGCCGTGCTGTGGACCGGCACGTTCGTCACCGGGTTCTTCCTGCCGCACGAGTGAGGGCGACCGTCATGGCCGACACGCCGACCGCCCAGCCGTGGGCCCTCGACGGCGACCTCGATTCGCTCGTCGTCACGGACGCGCCGCCCGAACCGCCCGCGGCGAAGCCGGACCGAGTACCGAGTCCCGAGTCCCGAGTCCCGAGTACCCACAGCCCGCCGCCGGCGGAGAAGATCGCGGAGGCGATGCTGTTCGCCGGCGGGTCGCCGCTGACGGCCGAGAAGTTCGCCGCCGTCGTCCGCGTGCCGGCCGAGTTGCTGCACCAGGTCGTCGCGGAGTTGAACAAGAAGTACCGCAACCAGAACCGCCCCTATGCCGTGCAGCCGCGCGACGGCGGGTACGTGCTGGCCGTGAAGCCGAGCTACCGCGGGATGCGGGAGAAGCTGTTCGGGGGCCCCCGCGAGGCCCGGCTGACGCAACAAGCGCTGGACGTGCTGTCCGTGATCGCGTACCGTCAGCCCATCGACAAGGAGGAGATCGACGCCATCCGCGGCCTCGACTCCGGGTCGGTGGTGCGGCAGCTCGCCCGTCTCGGCCTGGTGGCCGTCGTGCTGCGGGGCGACGCCGACCACGCGGACGTGCGGTACGGCACGACGAACCGGTTCCTGGAAATCTTCGGCCTCGGCTCGCTCGACGACCTCCCCCGGCTCGGCGACGCGCAACAACTCTAGAGGCTGTTTCACAACTGGTCTTGCACTAACTCCCGCCCTTGCGGCATGATG
>NZ_JCABYM010000118.1:0-24207 GCF_059499385.1 Limnoglobus sp.
CATGCCGCAAGGGCGGGAGTTAGTGCAAGACCAGTTGTGAAACAGCCTCTAGTGAGTCATTGCCTGCCGTTAGCAGAATTCGTTTCTCTACTGACGGCAAAAGATTGCTCGTTTGCTACAGGTTGTGGGGAGTGGTAGTTTGGAATGTAGAAAGTGGCCATCCGGAGTTTTCTATCCGCGGCCCTATATGGTCGGCAAACTTTGATCCGTCCGGTGGACGCATCGTTTCCGCTGGTTGGCATAATCACCTCGAAATTCACGATGCGCACAGCGGTAGGCGAGTCCATCGACTGATTGGCCATACGCATCACGTCACCGA
Source organism: Limnoglobus sp. (assembly GCF_059499385.1). Lineage (NCBI taxonomy): Bacteria > Pseudomonadati > Planctomycetota > Planctomycetia > Gemmatales > Gemmataceae > Limnoglobus > Limnoglobus sp. The sequence goes on from NZ_JCABYM010000118.1 coordinate 320, forward strand.
CGCTGTCTTTTCCTCCGATGGCGAGAGATTGATCTCGGCAAGCCACGACCATTCAATCATCGTTTGGAACACTTCGACGGGGCAAGAGTTACTTTCCCTACGCGCTCACGAAGCTCCCATAAATATACCAATCATCACGCCTAGCGACCGTCACCTCGTCACACTTGGCTTGGACGGCAAGGGATACATTTGGAACGCTATCCCTTGGAACGGGAGGGAATGACTTTTCCAGCGGAGTTATGCTCTATCTGCCTCACAGCCATTTACAATCATGGAAATTCGCCTCCAAATCACCGCCGGCCCGCACGCCGGCAAGGAGTTCGCCTTCGACCGGCACGACACGTTCCTCGTCGGCCGGACGAAGGACGCCCACCTCCGACTCAGCTACGACGACCCCTACTTCTCCCGCCGCCACTTCCTCATCGAGGTCAACCCGCCCCGCTGCCGCGTCATCGACCTCGACAGCCGCAACGGCATCCGCGTCAACGGCCAGCGCGTCGAGCAGGCCGAACTCAAGGACCAGGACGAGATTCAGGCCGGCCACACGGTCTTCAAGGTCTGCATCCCGCCGGCCGATCCGGACGCGCAGTTGACGTTCCAAATGACCGAGCCGTACCACCCGGCCGCGGGCGGCGTTCCCACCGTCGTCCACCGCCCGGAGCCGCCGCCCGTGCCGGGGTACGACCTCGGCGAGGAGATCGGCCGCGGCGGGATGGGCGTCGTCCACCGCGGCACGCGGGCCGCCGACGGGCGGGCGGTCGCCGTGAAAGTCATTTCCGTGGCCGCGGGCGTTCAGCAGCGGCAGGTGGACCGCTTCCTCCGCGAGGCCCGCCTGCTGTCGCAGCTCCGCCACCCGAACGTGGCCCGGTTCATCGACAGCGGCGGGCAGGCCCCGTGGATTTATTTGGTCATGGAACTCGTGGACGGGCCGAACGCCGGGCAGGTCCTCCAGGACAAGGGGCCGTGGAAGGTCTCGCTCGGCGTGCGGCTCGTGTGCCAGATGCTGTCCGCCCTGGCGCACGCCCACGGGCGGGGGATCGTCCACCGGGACGTGAAGCCGACGAACGTGCTGCTCGGCGGCCGCAAGGGGAAGCGGGTGGTGAAGCTCGCGGACTTCGGCCTGGCCCGCGCCTACGACGACTGCAAGCTCAGCGGCCTCACGTTCCAGGGCGAGGTCGGCGGCACCCCGGCGTACATGGCCCCGGAGCAGGTCACGCACTACCGCGACGTGAAGCCCGCGGCCGACCAGTACTCGGCCGCGGCGACCCTCTACCAACTCCTGACCGGCCACTACCCGCACGACCTGCCGAAGAACGTGAGCAAGCAACTCGCCCACATCATCAGCACCGATCCCGTGCCGATCCTGACCCGCGGCGTCCCCCTACCGCCGGCGATCGCGCCGGTGATCCACCGGGCGTTTGCCCGCGAACCGGGCGACCGCTTCCCGGACGTGACGGCGTTCCGCGAGGCGTTACTCCCGTTCGCGACGTAGTTCGTCCGTTGACCCCCGCCCGCCGGTCGCCTACCATCGGAACCTCTCCCTCGGAGTACGCCCGATGCCGACCGTGACTTGTCCGCTCTGCGAGGCGACGATGACCGTCGCCGCCGTCGATCCCGGCAAGAAGCTCCGCTGCACCAGCTGCGACGAGCGGTTCACTCCCACCGAGGTCGTCGAGGACGCCGACGATTCGCCGAGCGGCGGCGACGGGTCGGTGACGGTCGCACAAGGAATGAAGCTCTACCGCGCGTTCCGGGCCGGGCACGACCTACTCTTACTCCACGTCGGCGACGCCAAGCAGGACCTCTCCGCCGCCGACCTGCGGACGTGGACGACCGACAACTGGAAGGCCCGCATCCGCCGGTTCGTCTGGCTCAAGTGCGTCCTCCCGGCCGCCGCCGGCCTCGCGCTCGTCGGGTTCAGCGTCGGCCAGTTCGCGGCCACGTTCGGCGGCGACGAGATCGACCCGCTCTACGTCGCCGGGCCGGTGGTACTCGTGCTGCTCGTCCTCGGCCTCGTCATCCTGCAGCGGGTCCGCACCACGAAGGCGTTCGTCACGCGGTCGGCCGAACTCGACGCCATGCCCACCGACGAGCGGCTCGACCTCGCGGAGAAGAAGCCGAACCTCTTCTTCCCGGAAGAGAAGCTCGACACGGTCCGCGTCGTCCGCGACACCCGTGACAATTTGAAGGCCGCGAAGTGGCTGCTCGTCGTGACCGACACGAAGCGGAACGAGGCGAAGTTCGAGCTGCTGTCGAAGGGGGACCGCGCCGCCGTCGGCCCGGCGCTCGGCGACCTGGTCGAAGGCTACGTCGCCCCGCCGAAGAAGCCGAAGCGGGAGGAGCGGGCGGAGCCGGCGGCCGTTTCGACGGACGACTGGTTCTTCGCGCTCGTCGCCGACCCGAGCGGGCCGATCGGCTACCGAATTTACCCGACGGAGAAGGAGCTGCTGCTCGTCCACACCGGCGGGCAGTCGCGGACGACGGACGCGAAGCAGGCGATGCTCGTCGGCTTCGGCACGGCCGCCGGGATCGTCGTGGCGTGCGCCGCGTTCTGGCTCTACTGGTCCGGCGTGGTCGCGCAGAACCCCGTCGCGAAGGGCCTCGGCGGTATCGTACACTGGCTCGCCTGCCTCGGCGGGCTGATCGCCGTCGCGTTCCTGACGGCCTACGCCTTGAACGCCCGAACCGTCGCCCGCCGCGAGGAGGAGCTGGACGGCCTGACGCCGGACGAGCTGCGGCAGGAGATGGCCGGCGAGCCGCGGAACCTGGCGCTGCCGGTCCGCGACATCGACGACGGCCTGTTGGACGCGACCGGCCCGGACGCGAAGCTGACGCTGGAGGACCGCGACGGCGTCCGCCGCCGGTTCTACCTGGTGGACGCCGAGGACGTGAAGGCCGCGCGGCGGGTGTGCAAGGCTCTGTTCGACGGCATCGTGCGGATACGGGGGAAGAAGAAGGGGTAGCCGCTCACCCGCCCCCCGGCAGCCGCCGGGCGAGTTCGCGAATCTCGTCTCGGAGCGCGGCCACCTCGTCCCGCAGGGCGGTCAGCTCGCCGGCCCCGGCGACCTCGGCGTCGGCGTTCGCCGCGTCCCGGCCGACGAAGTACGTCGCCAGCGTCGCCGTCACGTACCCGAACACGGCGAACGCGTACAGCGCCAGGAACACGCACAGCACCCGCCCCTCGGCCGTCTGCGGCCAGTACTGCGACCCCATCGTCGTCATCACCATCGCCGTCCACCACAGGGCCTCGCCGTAGTTCGTCAGCCCGCCGGGGCTGTCCTTCTCGAACGCGTACATCCCGGCCGCCCCGGCGAACGTGACGAGGACGGTCAGCGCGGCCACGTACCCGAACCCGCGGCGGCCGAGGCTCGCGCCGAGCGCCTTCATGCCGCGGTTGAGCGAGCTGACGATCCGGACCAGCCGCAGCCCCCGGCCGGCGCGGGCCACCCGCAGCAGCCGGACGGCGCGGGCGATCCGGAACACCCGTAGCGCCGGCACGAGCAGCGACACGGCCGTCAGCCAGTTGCCCTTGAGGTACGTTCCCTTGTCCGGGGCGAGCAGGAATTCGACGGCGAAGTGGAGGACGAAGACGACCCAGATGGCGGTGCCGAGGACCTCGAAGAGGGCGGTCTCGCCCCACCCGAGTTCGAGGACGAGGAGGCCGAGCCAGACGAACGCGAGGACGAGCATTGGCGTCTCGAGCCACCGCTGGAGGCGGTCGAGCAGCTCCCGCCGCTCGTCGGCGACGGCCGCGCGGGTGTCCGGCGTGGTGGTCGTGTCGGTCATCGCGGGTGGTCCCGTCGGCCCCTCGGTCGTGTCGAAGGGAGACCGGCAAGACCGGGGCCGTTTGGGGAGGGAAACCCGACGATGGCTGGGAAGAAGATGCGATCGGTGGCTACTCGATGACGTGGAGGACGAACAGTTCCTCGACGCTGACGGCGTGCTCGCCGCCCTCTCCGTGGAACACGGCCCCGCGTTCGACCTCGGCGGTCAACCACGAGGGCTTGCAGGTATCATGTCCGGTTAAGCACATACTATTCGCGAGGAAACGCCTCATGCATTGACCGGGGCCGCACCCGTCGCCCGGACGCCACGTCCCGGATGAAGCCCAGGACCGTGGCCGTCACCGGGTCGGCCGGGTCGCGCTCAGCCGCTTCGGTCACACACCGGACGGCCTCGGGGTCGTTGCCCGCCAGGCAGTGGGCAAGCGCCAGGTTGCACACTAGTCCTGGGTCGTCCGGGTTGGACGCCACGGCCGCCCGGCAGTAGGCCAGCGCGTCCTCGACCCGGCCGAGGTCCAACGCCGCGATCCCCGCCTCCCGTGCCACGTCCGGCTGGTCCGGCTTCAGGGCGTGTGACTTGCTAAACCACGCAAGCGCCTTCTCTTGGTCGCCGAGCCGCTGGTGAATTTTGCCGATCGCCCACATGGACGACCACCCCTCCGGGTTGATCCCCAGCGCACGCTCGAAGCACCGAACGGCGCGGGTAAGTCGCCAGCGAGTGTACCAACCGGGCGGCCCCGACGGCTCCGCGTCGTGAAGCACGACCCGGCCCTTCATCAGCGCCCACCCTTTTTCGATGAGTGCGTTATGCCGGTCGGTTACCGCTCGAGTGAATCCCCGCACAGCAATCCCTCTACGGGCGCTACCGAGGTATTGAAGACTCTACCCCGGCCAACCCGAACATGTGTATTGAAACGACAGCTTCATTGTTCGACAGCTTCCCGACCCAACGGACGAGGAGAAACCAACCGACGAGCAGGGTGAAGCGGCACTCGCCCCTCGGAAGGACTCTCGCAAAATATAACTTGGCATCCGTTCACTGAATCTTACGGTCCCGTATCGCCCGCGCTCCGAGGTCACGCCATGCCCGCGACCGCGCTGCCGCACGTACCCGCCGACCCGCTCGCGGAAATGGTCCGCTGCCGCGCGCTGCCCTACGGCCCGGACCCGGTCGCCGCCGAGCGGGCGGCACGCGCCATCTTCGCGATGGAGACGGAACGCCTCCGGTCCGGGCGGTCGGTGGAAGAAATGACCGCGGCCTCAACCCTTCTCGAACCGACCCCGTCACGCGATCCGCAGGCCGCGGCAAGTGTCCTCGTAGGTGGCGTCCAGCTCCAGCGGGACCCGCGCCTCGTCCGTCAGCCACAGGGGGAGCGTCGGCAGCGGCGACCCGACGGCCAGGGCGTGCTCCCACGCCTCCACCCGCCACCGGCCGCGGGCGGTCCGGCGGCGGCACGTTACGGCGTAGATCGGGCGGGCGGCCGTCGCCGGTGGGGCGGCCCCGAGCCGGGCGGCGAGGTCGGCATAGAGGTTGGCCGACCGCGCCGTCACCACGTCCACGATCGTGACGCACACGTCCTGCTGCAACAGGGCGTGGCACTTCGACACGAACGCCTCCCGGCTGTCGGGCCGGTCCTTGTTGCCGGGGCTGACCAGCTCGACGGCCGCCACCAGCGTCCGGCCGTGCCGCACGTCGTACACGCGGACCTCGTACTCCGGCGGGGCCGGCTCCTCGGTCTCCAGCAGCAACGTCGGGCTGTCGGGTTGCCAGGCGGCCGCCGTCCCGTTGTCGGTCGTCGCACCCGAGCCGACGCGGCCCTCGTTCTCGAACGTGGCGATGTCGATCTCGACCGCCTGCCCGACGTGAACGCGGACGCCGCTGCGGTACTCCGGTGGCAGGATCGCGTTCAGTCGGAACGCGATCGTGCCGGGCCACGCCCCGTGGAGCTCTTCCCACGATGCGAAGTCGGCCAGCGGACCGTGAAAGTGGTCGCGCAACGGCATAACGGTCCCCCTTGGTTCGACTCACCCTTTCTCGAACAGCGCCGCGACGAACCCGTCCGGGTCGAACGGCTCCAGGTCCTCCATCTGCTCGCCGACGCCCACGAACTTCACCGGCAGCCCGACCTTCTGCTTGATCGCGAACACCGCCCCGCCCTTCGCCGTGCCGTCCAGCTTCGACAGCATGATCCCCGTACACTTCACCGCCTTCGAGAACTGCTCCGCCTGCGCCACCGCGTTCTGCCCGGTCGTCGCGTCCAGCACCAGGAACACCTCGTGCGGCGCGCCGGGGATTTGCTTCGTCACCACCCGGTGAATCTTCTCCAGCTCCCGCATCAGGTGCGTCTGCGTGTGCAGCCGGCCGGCCGTGTCCACGATGAGAACGTCGAAGCCCTTCGCCTTCGCCTTCTCGCACGCGTCGTGGGCGACGGCCGCCGGGTCGGACCCCTGCTGCTGCTTGACGATCTCGCACCCGATCCGCCCGGCCCACACCGTCAACTGCTCGACGGCCGCCGCCCGGAACGTGTCGCACGCCGCCACGACAACTTTCTTGCCTTCGCCTTGCAGCCGGTTGGCGAGCTTCGCGATGGACGTGGTTTTGCCGGACCCGTTGACGCCGGCGATCATGATGACCGTCGGCCCACTCGCCGCGTACCGGACGCCCTCGCTCGGGTCGGCGAGCAGGTCGCGGAGCTTCTTCTTGACGAACTGCCACACGTCGTCGCCGACGACGCGGTCCTTGTAGTCTTTCCGCAAGCCCTCGACGATGTCTGTCGCGGCGGCCGTGCCCACGTCGGCGAGGAGGAGTTGCTCTTCGAGCTTGTGAAGGAAGTCCTTATCCACCCGGTGCTCGCCGGTGAACAGACTGGTGATGCCGGTGAAGGCGTTGCGGGTCTTGGCGAGGCCCTTCTTGATCTTGGTGAACAGCCGACCGAGCATGGCGGACCTTCAAAGGTAAGGGGTGACGGTCATTCTACGGTCCGGCGGGCCGGCGGTTGCCCGGCCCCGGCGGGCGCATACGATAAACTGACTAACGGATTGGCGGGGTCGTGCCGGTTCTCCGAGGGACGCCGATGAAGACGGACGAAGAAAACAGGCTGGAGAAGAACGAACTCGCCGAACGGCTCAAGGCCCTCGCCGCGAAGGCCAAGGGCGGGCAGGTCGGGAACGTCCGGTTCGTCGTGCTGCTGCTCGTCCTCGCCGCCGCCGTCGGCGGGTGGTGGTACCTCCGCGGGTCGAACAAGCGGTCCGAGGCCGACATGTGGCGGACCTACGACTCGCTCGCCGGGGCGGAAGCGTACGAGAAGTTCGCCGACGGGCACGCGAACACCGTCGCCGGGCGGGCGGCCCGGCTGCAACAGGCCCGCGTCCTGCTCGGCCAGGGCGTTCAGGAGCTGACGACGACGGCGTTCGACGCCGAGGCCCGCAAGAAGACGGTCGAGAAGGTCGAGCAGGCCCGCGACCTGTTCGCGAAGCTGGCCGACGAGTTCAAGGACGACCTGACGCTAAAGGCGCAGAGCCTCGACGGCGCGGCGCGGGCGGAGCTGGCCCTCGTCGGCGTCCCGAAGACCGAGGGGTCGCTGGCGAACGACTACCGCGGCAGCGTGAAGAAGGCGGCCGAGTTCTACCGGGCGTACGCGAAGGCGGTCGGCGAATCGACCAAACCCGGCGAGGCGGCGGCGCAGAAGGCGGCCGACCTGGAGGCGAAGGAGGCCGAGGTCCAGACGCTCGGCAGCAGCCTGAACTCGCAGTTCGCGCCGAAGAAGTTCGAGGAGCCGAAGGCCCCCGGCGCGCTGACGCCGCCGGCGGCGGCCGCGCCGATCCCGCCGCCGACCGTCCCCGGCATCCCGGCCGCCCCGCCGGGCGAGAAGAAGTAACCCGCCGCGGCCGGCGACCGGGCACGGGCGGGGACGCCCGTGCTTTTTTTGTTCCGCGGACCCCGGCGAACGGCACGGCGTAAGCGTGCCGGTTTCGCCCGCCGCGGCCCTCACCGGCACGCTTACGCCGTGCCGTTCGCCGTCGTGTGACCATGTCCGACGCCGTTGACGACGACCTGCTCGACGACCCGCCGCCGACGCTGCGGCGCGGGCAGGACCCCATCGAACTGGTCGTGAAGATCAAGGCCGAGGGGATGCGGCTCGACCATTACCTGCACCTGCACTTCCAGGACTTCAGCCGGTCCGACCTGCAGGACGGCATCCGGTCCGGGGCGATCACCGTCAACGGCAAGCCGACGAAGCCCAGCCACAAGGTCCGCAGCGACGACAAGCTGAGCGTCGTCCTTCCGGAGCCGGCGTACCCGACCCCGGCCCCGGAGAACATCCCGCTCGAAATCCTCTACGACGACGAGTTCCTGGCGGTCGTGAACAAGCCGTGGAACATGGTCGTCCACCCGGCGAAGGGGAACTGGTCCGGCACGCTCGTGAACGCCTTGCAGTTCCACTTCAAGGAGGCGCTGTCGAACGTGAACGGCACGCACCGGCCGGGGATCGTGCATCGCCTCGACAAAGACACCAGCGGCGTCATCCTCGTCGGCAAGGAGGAGCACACGCACCGCGAGTTGGCCGGCATGTTCGAGCACCGGAAGATGTTCAAGGAGTACGTCGCCCTGTGCGGCGGGGAGTTGGACCGGGACAGCGACTACATCGAGGCCGCGATGAAGATGCACCCGCACGACCGGCTGAAGCAGGTCGTCTCGAAGGACGCCGACGCGAAGGAGGCCGTGAGCTACTACGAGGTGATGGAGCGGTTCCGCGGGTTCACGCTCGTGAAGGTGCAGCCGAAGACCGGCCGGACGCACCAGATCCGCGTCCACCTGGCGCACGTCGGTTGCCCGGTGCTGGCGGACAAGCTGTACGGCGGGCGGAGTTCGTTCAAACTGTCGGACGTGGTGCCGACCCCGGGCGAGGACGAGGTGCTGCTGGAGCGGCAGGCGCTGCACGCCTTCCGGCTGCGGTTCAAGCACCCGCGGACCGGGAACTGGCTGGAGGTGGAGGCCCCGCTCCCGCCGGACATGCGGCGGACGCTGGAGGCGCTCCGCGCGCACCGGCCGGCGCGGTGACTCTTTCGGGATTGGGCGTCGTCATGACCGCACGCAAGATTTCCGTCTACGGGCTGGGCCTCTTCCTCCTTTTGAGCGCCGCCGACTTCGCGCTGACGGCGGCGCTCATCCTGAACAAGCCGGGGGCCTACGAGGCGAACCCGGTGGCGGCCGCGTGGCTGGACAAGTACGGGTGGCGGGGGCTGGCCGGGTTCAAGACGCTGTCCGTGTTAGTCGTGGCCGTGGCGCTGGGTATGGTCTCGTGGCGGCGGCCGCGGTACGGGGCGGCGTGCGTCGTCGTCGCGTGCCTGGCGTTGCTCGCGGTGGCGGTGTACAGCCGGTACCTGATGACGCTCCCGGACCCGCCACGGCCGCCGATCCCCCAGGTCGTCGGGTGACTTACCATGTCCGAACCCTTCCCGGTCGAGAACCGCGCGAGCCTCCCGCCCGCCGCCTTCGCGGAGCTTTCGGCGGTCGTTTCCAAGCACACGTCGATCAAGCACGCCCTCGACTGGCTGCTCGGCATGTCGCCGCCGGTCCCGCCGGCCGACGCGCTGGCGCAGGACGAGTTCAGCCACGACGTGGCGTTCCCGTACCCGGCCGGGTGCTGGCTGGTGTACGACTGCACCTGATTCGGCGTGGTGACGGCGGTCGCCGTCTGGGACCATCGGCCGACGGCCGACGAGCTGCTCGACGCGCGGGTGGCCCGCGGGTGGCGGCCCGTGCCGACGGAACTGAAGGCGGGCAAGACGATCCTCGGCCACGCCGCGTGCCGCGTATGGGCCTGACTTCCGAAGTCCGGCTTCGACTTCGGAAGTCGAAGGGTAACGGGTGCGTACTCTGCTCTCGCAAACGCCACCGCGCGGGATCGACTTCCGAAGTCGAAGCCGGACTTCGGAAGTCGGGATTTCTACAACACCCCCCATGCCACCCACCGCCGCGCCCTCGGCCCCGCGGGCGTTCCTCGCCCTCGTGCGGCTCACGTTCCTCCGGCACTGGCGGATCCGGACCGTCGCCTGGGTGACCGTCGGCCTCGTCGCCCTCACCGCCACCGCCATCGCCGTGTTCACCCACGGCCCGGTCGGGTGGCGGGTCGAGAACCGCCCCGTCCTCGTCGCCGACCACAAGACCGACGGCGCGGTCCGCATGACGTACCGGCAGTACGCGGCCGAGCGGCTGCCGCTGTACATCCTCTACCCCGGCCCGCCGGACCAGTTCGCCGTCAAGGCCGCGACGATGGGCGCGACCCAGTGGCTGATGCTCAGCCCAGACCCGGACGCGGCCAAGTTCCGTGACGACTACGCATTCCTCCGGTTCTCCCGGTGGGTCGTATTCGGCCTGTTCCTCGGGTTCGTGATGCCGCTGTTCACGCTCGCGTATGCGTCCGGCGCGATCGGCGCGGAGCGGGAGGGGCGGACGCTCATCTGGCTGGCGACCCGGCCGCTGCCGCGAGGTGGCGTCTACCTGGCGAAGTTCCTCGGCGTCCTGCCGTGGTGCGTGGTCGTGTCCGTGCTCGGGTTCGCGGCCGTCTGCTTCGCCGGCGGGGAAATCGGCCGGGCGGCGTTCCGCGTCTACCTCCCGGCGGTCGCCGCCGGCACGGTCGGCCTGTCCGCCCTGTTCCACCTGATCGGCGCGGTCTTCCGCCGGCCGGCGGTCGTCGGGCTGGTGTACGTCTTCTTTTTCGAGACGCTGGTCGCGAACCTGCCGGGGAGTTTGAAGCGTCTGAGCTTGAACTACTACGTCCGGTCCATGATGTACAATGAAGCGTCCGCCGTCGCGATTGTGCCCGAGGACCAGCTCGACGTGTACGACCCGGTGTCGCCTCAGACGGCGTGGGTCGTGCTGATGCTGGCGTCGGCCGCGCTCACCGCGGTCGGGATGTGGTGGTTCGCGAGGTTGGAGCCGCGGGACGAGATTTAAAACCGTCGTCCGTGATCGGTGAATTGTTTCGGAGTCTGTTGGTACTGCCTTTTTCGCCGGCGGAGGCTTCAGCGATGAGTCGCAACGCTGTGCGGTGGTCGCGTCTAGTACTCGTTATCGCCGGCGTGGGAGCAATCACCGTCGGGTTGTTTCGCGGCTGGTTTGACACCTCGGCCCCCACGGAGCGGACCTTGACGAAGGCGCTCGCGGGCGTCGATCGCATCCGCGTCCGCTCGGGCGGTACATGTCACCGAGACGTCGAGACGGAACGAACCCTCTTCGAGGAAACGGACCCGGCTAAGATCGCGACCGTCATTCACGACATCCGCATCGACACCGCGAAAAGTGGTTTTCATTGCATGTGTTGTGGCGATCCGAGCATCGAGTTCTACCGCGGCGAAGAATTGGTCGTGACACTGGGATACCATCACGGCCGCAGTGTCCGATGGCGTGAAGGGTGGCGTGGTGATGGCTTGATGACGACGGACAGCGCGGCAGCCATGAACTCGTGGCTCGTCGCACACGGAGTGCAGTCAAAGGCCGGCGACTGGTAGGGCCGGACCGGTAGTTTGAGAACTCTTCTCCAAAGACGATGACCCATGACCAATGACGTCCAGGACCAGCCGCCGCTGCACGGGTACCGCGGGGCGGCCCCGACGCCGAGCCTGACCCGGCCGCGGGGGATGACGGTCGCCATCAGCCGCGAGGTCGGGGCACGGGGCGGGAGCATCGCCCGGCGGGTGGCGGAGCGGCTCGGGTGGCAGCAGTTCCACCAGGATACGCTCGACTTCCTCACCCGCGACCCGGTCGCGAGGGCGGAACTCGACGCCGAGCTGCCGGCCGGGGCGCGGGAGTGGGCCGAGTTCCAGCTCGCCCGGCTCGTCACGAAGAAGGCCATCGCCCCGGACGCGGCGGCGAGGGAGACGGTCGCGCTGCTGCTGGCGCTGGCGGCCCGCGGGGAGGCGGTGATCGTCGGCCGCGGGGCCGGTTTCGTGCTGCCGGCGAAGACGACGCTGCACGTCCGGATCGTCGCGCCGCTGGAGGACCGGATCGCGTACATGGCCGACTGGCTGCGGCTCTCCCCGACCGAGGCGGCCGCGGAACTGGCCAGCCGGGACGCCCAGCGGACGAAGTACCTGGAGCACTTCACGACGCCGACGGCCGACGCGACGGCGTTCGACCTGGTGCTGAACTCGAAGCGGCTGGGCGTCGAGGCGTCCGCCGCGCTGATCGAGCACGCCGTCCGCGACCGGTACGTCGAGGACGACCCCGACCCGGAATCGCCGGACGCGGCGTGAGAATGTTTGGCGAACGGCACGGCGTAAGCGTGCCGGTGGGGGTCGCCGCGGCTTCCACCGGCACGCTTACGCCGTGCCGTTCGCCAAACCCGAACCCACTCCCCACAAGGTCGTGATGGCCGCGTTCGACGACTTCCACGCCGCCGCCGGCCGTCTCTCGCCGAAGGCGGCCGTCGTCCTCGGGTCCGGCCTCGGACCCGTCGTCGAACGCATGACGGTCGCCGCCGAGGTGAAATTCGCGGACGTGCCCGGCTTGGCCGCGCCGACCGTCCACGGCCACGGCGGGCGGGTCATCGCCGGGACGTGGGCCGGCGTGCCGGTGCTGGTTTTTCAGGGCCGGATGCACTTCTACGAGGGCCACACCTGGGAGCGGGCGACGGCCGCCGTGCGGCTCGCGGCCGAGTTGGGCGTGACGCGGCTGGTCCTGACGAACGCGGCCGGCGGCATCCGCGACGACCTCAACCCCGGCGACCTCATGGCGATCCGCGGGCACGTCAAGCTGCTCGACGCCGCGGCGTGGAAGCGGGTCGCCGAATCGCGTGAACCTGGACTTCCGAAGTCCGGCTTCGACTTCGGAAGTCGATCCCCCGCGGGAACTTTCGTGGCGGACGATGTTGGCCCTGTTGCCGACCCGACTTCCGAAGTCGAAGCCGGACTTCGGAAGTCTGCCCCGTACGCCCCATCGCTGCTCGCGGTCCTTCAACGATCCCTGCCGGCCGGCGTGTACGCGGCGCTCACCGGGCCGACCTACGAGACGCCCGCCGAGATTCGCGCCCTCCGCGCGATGGGGGCCGACGCCGTCGGCATGTCCACGGCCATGGAGGCGGAAGCCGCCGCGAACCTCGGCCTCGAAGTCGCCGCGATCTCGTGCATTACGAACAAGGCCGCGGGCCTTTCCTCGGCCGCGCTCGCACATTCCGAGGTCGCGGAGGTCGCGGGCCGGGCGGACGTGGTGACCCGGCTGGCGAACCTGTTAGACCGGCTGGTCGTAGAAGGTATTCCGAGATGTTCTTGAATCCGCGGCCGTCTCGGTTTACCGTGATGAAACGCCCGCCGACCCGCGTAGGACCCGGCTCATGAGTACCGACACCAAGGCAGCCCAACTCGCCAACGAATACTTCCAGGTGAAGCGGCACGGCGACATGGCCGTGCTCGTGCCGTCGCCGGAGGTCGAGCACCTGCCGGACACGACCATCAACACGGCCGCGCAGATGGTCCTGGCCCCCTTGAAGGAAGACCCGCCCACGAACCTGATCGTGGACCTGACCGGGGTGCGGTACTTCGGGTCGGCGTTCATCGCGTTCCTGCTCCGTTGCCACCTGCCGGTGAAGCAGCAGGGCGGCGAACTCGTACTGGCCGGCGTCAACGACCGCGTCCGCGAGCTGCTGAAGACGACGGCCCTCGACACGCTCTGGGCGCTGTACACGACCCGGCAGGAGGCGATGGACGCCCTCGGCGGGTCTGACTGACCGTGGGGTCCCTTCGCCTGTTGCCGCGGGCCGACCTCGTCAAGACCGGGCCGGTCGATCACGCCGACTGGAACTACAAACTTCACCTCGCCTGGGTCAGCCGGGCGCGGCTCCGCATGGTCGTGCGGATGCTTCCCACCCGCGTCAACCGCCTCCTCGAAATCGGCTACGGCAGCGGCGTCCTGATGCCGGAACTGGCCGCCCGGTGCGCCGAACTGCACGGCATCGACCCACACTCTCATCACGAAGAAGTTGCGGCCAAGCTGCGGGCGCACGGCGTCGCCGCGACGCTCGTGAGCGGCACGGCCGAGCGGTTGCCGTACCCGGACGGCCACTTCGACCACGTCGTGTCGGTCAGCGCCCTCGAGTTCGTCCCGAACGCGGACGCGGCGTGCCGCGAGGTCGCGCGGGTGCTGGCCCCGGCCGGCCGGTTCGTCGTCGTGACGCCGGGGCACTCGAAGCTGGTCGATCTGGGGCTGAAGCTATTGACCGGCGCGAGCGCCACGGCCGACTACGGCGACAGGCGGCAGCAACTGTTGCCGACGCTGTTCGAACACTTCCGGCCGCTGCGGCGGTCGGCGTTCCCGTCGCTGGTCGGCCGCGCCGTGCCGCTCTACCGGGCGTTCGAGTTCGTGCGGAAGTAGCCGAGCCGAATGACGCGCCGCGAGGCGGTTTCAAAACCTGGGACCGCGGGCGTCCCGCCCGCCACGGCCCCGGCCGCTCAAGACTGGCCCCCGTGTCGTGGAGGTGGGCGGGCGGGACGCCCGCGGTCCCAGGGGGCCGTCCGGTCGTGAATCGCTCCCGAGTTAACGTTACTTAACGACCCGCTGGCCGGGAACGATGAGTACGAGGTGAAGAACCCGTGACGGGCCGGGTTTTCGGGGTTTCCCGATTTTTCGCGAAAATGCCGCGCACGTCCGCTTCTCACTTGAATCCCATCTATACTCGTGCGTAACCTGGAATGCAGTAAACCGCCCGCGGCCCGGTCCCGACGACCGGCCGCGGGTTCCAGGACGACAGAGGCCGACCCCGGATGATCCGGCCGGGACTGGTGCTGGTATGACCGATCGGCCCCCCCCGGCGGGGACCGCGCCCGCGACACGGCCCCCTCTCCGTATTGCCGACGTTTTCCCGGACCGGCCCCGCGAGTGCCACGACGCATTGCTCACGACCGCCACCCCGTCCGGGCCTCCCGCCCGCTTGAACCCCCCGCCGGTCCTGGCCCCCCCCCACGACCCGTTCGACGTTTCACCGCCCGCGGCCGCCTTCGACTCCCCGGCGGCGGCCCACCTGCTCGCGGCCGCCGTCGGATGCCCGGACCGGTTCCTGGTCGCCGCCCCGCCGGGGCGGGCCCGCGACCGGCTCGTGACCGCCCTGGCCGACGAGTTGTGCGGCCGCGGCGAGCGGTTGCTGCTGCTGGCCGACACGGCCGGGGGCGCGAACCGGGAAGTCGAGGCGTTGCTCCGCAAGGGCGTCGCCGTCGTCCGGGCGACGGCGGCTGGGGAAGTTGCGGAAGACATGCCGGCGGCGGTGGCGGCGGTTACCTCGGGGGCCCTCGGGCCGGGCCGGGTCGAGGACCTGCGGCGGCGGCTCGCGGACACGGCCCGCGACCTCGCCGCGAAGCTCGACCGCTGGGCCGCGGCCGCCGAAACCTGGGAGAAACTGTCGGCCGCCCTCGCGCGGGGCGGCGAGGCGGACGCGATCCGGGCCGCCGAGGCCGCGAAGGCACAAGTCGCCCTCCCGCAACTTCGGCAAGAATTGGCTGAACTCGCACCGATGGTTGAGGCGAAGAAATCCGGGCGGGTGTTCTCGCGGGCGTTCTGGCGGGCGGCGTTCACCGGCGACGTGCAGGCGCGGGTGGGCGAACTCGAGGCCCGGATCCGCGACGCGGAGCGCACGGCCGGCGGGATCGACCTCACGCCGCTGCCGAAGAGGCTCGCCGCGGCGGACGACACGCCCCCGTTCGCCGGGCTGTGCGACGCGCTCGCCGCGGCCGGGCTGACGCCCCCCGCGGCCGCGACGCCCGAAGCGGTGGCCGCCGCCCGCGACCAGGCCGACGCCGCCCGCCGCGAGGCCGAGGAGGCGTTGACCCTCGCCCGGAAAACGCTCACCGAACTCGAATCCGACCCGGCCGCGGCGGCCGTACAGTTGTTAAATCGGGCCGCGGCGGTCGTGGGACCGCGGGCGGCCGTTTCCGATCCGGCCGTGACGAGTGGCCGATTCGATCGTATCCTGATTGAGGGTGCCGAGTCCGTGACCCGAACCGACTGGGACGCCCTGGCGTCCGTTTCCGACCGGCTGATCCTGGTCGGCGACTTCGACCCGCACCCCGAACCCCCTTCCGCGAACGGCAAGCCGCACACGAACGGTACGTACCCGACCACCACCTCTTCCGCACGCGAGTTCTGGCGAATGGCTCACCGACCCCTCTGGCTCCGCACCGACGACCGGCTCATCGCCCGTTTGGCCACGGTCCTTTCCGACACCACCCGCGAGCCGCTGGCCGACCGGCCGGAGGTCGAGCTGCTGTTCGGCGTCTCGCCGGACGGCGAGTACGTGCTGGCCGAGGTCGCGTTCCCGGACACGATGGGCGTGGCGGCGGCGAAGGCGTTCGTCGCGACCGACCTCGGCGAGGTGCAACTCGTCCCGCTCGGCCCGGCCCGGTGGCACGCGGACCAACTGCTCGTGACGTGGCCGCTGTTGGAGTCGCAGACCGAGAGCGTGTGGATCGACGTGGCGGACGGCGTCCGCGAGCAGGTCGTGCCGATGGACGGCCTGCCGGCGACGGCGGCGGTGGAGTTCGACGCGGCGAAGTGGACCCGCGAATCGGCCGAGGCGTGGGTGGCGGAGAAGACGCGGGCCGCGCGCTCCCGCCGCACGGCGGTGCTGCCGGCGGAGCCGGCGCTGGCGTAAGCCTTCCTCAACTCTCAACGGCGAGCGTCACGGCGTGAGTGTGACGTGTCTCCGAACGGCAACGACGGGTTTCGTAGAACCCTGAGCGGAAGCGACGGGGTGTTGCGCAACACCCCGTCGCTTCCGCTCAGGGTTCTACAAGAGGCGGAATCCTGATCCCGCGTGGTTCGAGACACGTGACGCTCGCCGTTGCGTCGGCCGGACGCGAATCTTACTTCCCCTCGTCCTTCATCAGCTTCGCCAGCCGCTCGGCCAGCTCTTCCTCGGCCGTCGGCGTCCACGCGAACTCCGGCGGCGGCTTGAACCCGCCCTCCGCGTTGAAGCTCGCCGTCGGGACCGGGTGAAGCGACACCAGCCCCAACGACTGCGCCTTGTGCCGCAACTCGAACCCGCTCAGCCCGGCGACCTCCGCGAAGTCGAACATCCCCGGCGCGAACACCGTCGGGCCGTCCGTCACCAACACGGCCTGCTCCGCCTGCACCGCCGCGTCCGGGGCCGCCGGCTGGCCGACGGCCTTCAGCGTGATCCACCCGGCCATCCCCGGCTGGTTGCTGCACACGACGAAGCACGGGCCGATCCGCCCGGCTTCCGCGCCCGGCGGCGGGGCGTGCCGGACGAACCGCAGCGCCCCGGCCTTGTCCGCCACCACGAACCGCGTGTCCGACAGCCGCAGCGACTGCACGAACTTCGCCCCGGTCACCGCCTGCACCCGCAGCGTCGTCAGCTCGCGGGTCCCGGCGTACCACGTCGCCGTGTACGTCCCGGATCGGCGCGGCGGCTTCGGCGGCGACGCCGTGAGGAGGACTTCCTTCCCCCGCAACTGCGAACTCGTCAGCGGGACCGGCACGACCTGTTCCGCGACGGTGCGGTCCGACCGGAACACGACCCGCAGCCCGACCTGCGCGAGCGGCACGAGGGCCGTCGGCGACGTTAACACGATTGCCGTGGTCAGCCCCTTACACTGGCTGGCCACGAACGTCTGGGCCGCGACGCACCGGTCGGCGATCTGCACCGTCGCCGTCGGGTTCGCCACGGCCAAGTTCGTGAGGAAGTCGTCCTGGCTAAGAACGGGGAGAGTGATCTCAGAGAGCAGCCGGTTCCGCCAGAGGAGTTCGGCCCGCGCGGTGTACGCCGGGACCGGCAGCCGGAACGTGAGCCGGTAGCGGTGCGGGTCGCGGTCGTCCTTGCGGAGCGCCTCCGGCTGGGCCGGGTCGAGGCCGGGGATGCGGAGCAGGTAGTCGGCCTTCTGCCGGGCGGCGGCCGGGAGGCGGAGCAACACCTCGACGACGACGGCGTCCGCCGACGCGGGGACCGGCAGCTCGTACAGCACGAGGCCGGCCGATTCGTAGCGAACGTGGATGGCCTGCGACCCCGGACGCCCGCGGGCCGCCGGGAGGAGGTCATTCATGAGCCAACCGAGTGAGCGCCTGATCGAGTGCCACATCGAGTCCCTCCCCGGCGGCGGGCACCGGGACGGCCGAACAGACTAGACACGAGAGGTTCTTTTCGACCCGCAGCCGGTGGGCGCGGTACGGCTCGTCGAACACGCCGGGCACGCGGGCGAGCGTCAGCAGCACCGACGTGACCCCCGGCGGCCCGGCGAGCAGGTCGAGCGTGCGGAGCGCGTGCAACGACGCGACGGCGGAAATGCTCGCCTTGTTCGCGGGAATCGTCGTCTCGGCGATGGCCCCGTTCGGGTTCGCGTAGTCCGGGGCGGGGGCCGGCGGGGTGTCGGCCGGGCCGTCGCGCCGCAGGTGGCTGGCGACGCACCCGTAGCACGGGCCGTCCGGGTGGAACGCGTGGACCCACCCGCCGATGCCGCCGGCCAGCACCTCGCCGAGCGTCCACGGCTTGCCGTGCTGCCGCATGAGGTGGTCGAAGTGGAACTTCGCGACCTCGTTATCGACGGCGCACACGCCCACGTCGCACGCGGCGACGGCGGCGCGGATCGCGTCTTGCTTCGTCGGGTCGCACAGATCGACGGCGAGGACATCGACCGCGAGGTCCGGGCGGAGCTGCTTCACCCACTCGGCGGCGAGTTCGACCTTGAGCCGCCCGACGGCCGCCGGCGGGAACAGGTGGCGGTGGACGTTGTGCTTCTCGTAAACGTCCGGCTCGACGAGCGTGATTCGCGAGACGCGGTCGTCGCGCGCCAGCAGGTCGAGGGCGACGATGCCGCCGCTCCCGACGCCGACCTGGAAGAGGTGTTTCGCCATCACCCCCATCGTACCCTGGAGGGGGCCGAAAGTCAGCGACGACGTTTCTTCCACCCACACCTCGTTAACTCTTGCCCAAAATCAGGTCCAACACCCAACATCCTTTGACGTGCGGCCCTTCGCTTCGCAAGTGGTTCAAGAGGTCGGCGTTCTCACAACCGGCATCCTGCAGGGCGTCGGCCAGGATCGGAAGCCGATCAAACGCCTTGTCGTCGTAAATGCCCTGTGCGAGGGCGAAGGCGGTTGAGGAGAGCCAGGAGGGATCGATGGCGACGGGCCGGAAGGGGTTGCCGATAATTTCACGAACGAGGGCGGCTTGTTTTGGCTCAACCTCCTCTATCAATCCGTCAATTGCGTAGCTAACCGAGTACAACACCACATCGCCCCGCGGATCATATGGCTCCGATGACTCGTCAATGTTGGCCGCAGCGGCGAGGTAAGCGGAGATGGCCTGATCTTCGGAGAAGGCCGAGAATCCAAGACAATCGTCCACCGCAACGTACCCTGCTTCATGAGCTGCGAGCAATTCACCTTCGGTGGCCCGGCCGTCGGCAAATCGTTCCGCAACTTCTACGGCGGTTCGGCTGCGAGCATCCTGTAGTCCGTCCCATATTCTTCGGCAACACGCCACGGCGAGGAGACGCACCTTTCGGTCGCTCACTTCCCCTTTCAAAAACCCCAGCATCCGCGTCGGATCGGTCGCCGTCAGCCATTCCGCTTCCGTCATCGTCGTACCCCAGAATTTCAAGCCCTTCCCGTCTGATATGCGAGGTGGAAATGTCTCCGGCACAGCGACACGTACCGGTCGTTGCCGCCGATCTCGACCTGCCGGCCCTCCCGCTCGACCGCGCCGTCCGGCGACACGCGGACCACCATCGTCGCCTTCTTCCCGCAGTGGCAGATCGTCTTCAGCTCGGACAGCGTGTCGGCCCACGCCAGGAGCGCGGCGCTGCCGGGGAAGAGTTCGCCGCGGAAGTCGGTGCGGATGCCGTAGCACATGACGGGGACATTTGCCTCGT
The DNA here is from genome assembly GCF_059499385.1 of Limnoglobus sp. Lineage (NCBI taxonomy): Bacteria > Pseudomonadati > Planctomycetota > Planctomycetia > Gemmatales > Gemmataceae > Limnoglobus > Limnoglobus sp. The sequence continues at coordinate 19,978 of NZ_JCABYM010000118.1, forward strand.
CCACGACGCGGGCGAGCTGCCGGACCTGGTCCTTCGTCAGGAACTGGGCCTCGTCCACGAGGACGCAGTGCGGCGGGGCGGCGGAACAGACGTGCCAGAAGTCGGTGTCGGCCTCGAACGGCGCGGCCTCGGTGTCGATGCCGATGCGGGAACTGACGCGGGCCGGGCGGCCGTCGAGGCGGAACGTGAACACCAGCGTCGTCATGCCCCGCTCGGCGTAGTTGTACGCCGCCTGGAGCAGGGCCGTGGACTTCCCGGCGTTCATGGTGGAGTAGTAGAAGAACAGCTTCGCCATCCGCCCGGCCTCCGAAGGTGGCGGCATGGTAGCCGACGGGAGGACGGCGTGTCGAGGTCGGCGCTACTTCGCCTCCGGCAGCGGCCACTCGCCGGTGTCGTGCCAAATTTCGTAGCACGCCAGCCACCGCCACGCCGCCTGCACCGCGAAGATGCACGTGAACTTCGCCGGGTCCCACCGGCTCGTGTTCCGCGTCGAACCCTGCCGCCACAGGCAGAGCGTCTGGCCTTCCAACAGGTGCGGGCAGTGCTTCAACGGCGTGAGGACGCGGGTCTCCGGCGGCACCGTCGGGTAGCTCGACAGCAGCCGCGTTTCGACCGCGTAGACGTTGTGCGTCGGCTTGAGGTGGTAGTGCAAAACGAGCGCCCCGGCCGCCCGCAGAACGCGGATGCGGAACTCCGGGTCGCGGCCCTCGTTGTACTTCTCAATGACCGGCAAATCGACGGACAGCAGCCGCCGCTTGCCGAGTTCGGTGTCGAGCAGGCCCATGGCAGGGGTCAGGAATCAGGGGTCAGGAGTCAGGGGTCAGTGCCCGCGGAAAGGCGCGATGTATGAAGGGAAGATTTCTTCCTGACCCCCGACTCCTGCCTCCTGACCACTGCTTCAGTAGTGGCACGGGACCGACTTGATCGCGGTGATGACTTCCTCGTCCGGCACCTCGTCGGTCGTGCCGAGGAAGCTGGTGTCCTTGCGGTCGAGTAGCAGGACGCGGTTGCCCTCCGCGTTGCCCCGCAGGGCGGTGACGAGTTGACGACGTTCCAATTCGCTGAGCGGTCGGAAGTCCATGGTGGATACCCTCCCCTTCGGGCGATCTCTCCGAATCGGCGAACGTCGCCGATTGAGTCCCGAAACGACACCCCGGCCGCGCGGCCGAGGGTGATTCCTCAAAGTAGTAGGCACACTCCGTGTGCCGTTTGCTGTCGGTCGCGGCGACTCGGGCGAACGCCCCGCGACTCGGACGAACTCACCGCCACCGGCGGGAGACGGCACACGGAGTGTGCCTACTACTATTTCGCCAGTTCCGCCAGGAGCAGGTACACGCCCTGGTCCGGCTCCGTTCCCGCGGGCAGGTCGGCCTGGAACACGTCCCCGCCCGCCACGTAAATGAACCGCACGCTCTTCGTTGTCACTAATAGGCGGATCGCCTGTCCCGTTTCCGCCAGCGGCACATCGACGGCCAGCGTCGGCGATTCGGTCCCGCTCACGACTGCAAATCGCACGCCGGTCTGCTGCCTCGCGAGCCGATCGAGGCGAACCGCGTGGGCCTCGATCACCGGCCACACCGGGCGGAGCGGCGTCGCCAGGTCCGGGCCGAGGGTCAGTTCCGTCGCGACCGGGTGGTACGCCGCGTCGCCGTCCGTCAGCGTGTACCAGTCGAACCGCAGGTCCCGTAACTTCTGCACGTGCGGCTTCGGGTGCTCGCCGATGTTCGCGTCGCCGGGCCGGTCGTCCACCGTGCCGATGGCGAAGACGCCTTGCTTGCCGCGGAGCCGCTTTACCCACTCGCGGTCGCCGCGGAGGTCGCCGCCGCTCGGGTGGCGGAGCGTGCCGGGGTGCGTGTGGACGACGCCCAAGAGCGTCAGCCGGCGGTCGTCCTGCCGGACGATCCGGCTGGCCAGAGCCTGGGCCTCGGTGTTGAACCGGACGTGCTCCTCGCCGGCGTCCCGGTCCGCCCCGGCCGGCAGCGTCGCGACCACGACGGCCGCGTCCGCCTCCCGCAGGCCCAGCAGCACCCACCCGGTCTCCTCCGCCCCACGGTCGGTCGCGCGGTGGGCGGCGTACTCGCCGAACAGCGTCCGGCTCACCTCGTCCGTCAGCACCACGCGGGCCAGCGGGCCGTACCGCGTCGGGTCGGGCCGCGGGTCGGGCCGGCGGTCCGGCGGGCGGGTGGTGGTCGCCGCCCACTGCCGGACGTGATCGGCCGTCGTGCGGATGAAGTCCTTCCACGCGCTCGTGGTCGCTCTCCGATGGTCGTTCGCGGTGTGGGGAGGAAGTGGAGGCCGCGTCGCCGGTCCTGGCGTCGGATCGGTGGCCGGTCCCCGAACGTCAACTGCACTATACCCGCACGGTTTCGGCAACTCTAGTGGAAATGAGTCCACCACGGCCGTGTGTCGGATTTTCGCCGTGCGTCGCCGCGAATCGCGGGTACACTAGTGCCCTGTGTTTCCCCCTCCCGCGGAGATACTCCCCGTGTCGCGATTCCTGTCGCTCGCCCTCGTCGCGGTCGTGGCGTCGGCCACCCTCGCCCAGTCGCCCGCGATCCCGCCGGACCTGGAGAACTACGTCAAGAAGCCGGAACCCGATTACAAGTGGACCTTCCAGAAGAAGGACGAGTCCGACGCCGGCGCGGTCTACCTCTACCGCCTCGTGTCGCAGAAGTGGCACGACGAACTCTGGGAACACGATCTACAAGTGTTCGTGCCGAAGGAGGCGACGGACAAGTCGTCGATGGTCATCCTGAACACCGGCGGCGCGGCCGGCGGCGGCACGACGGCCCTCGGCCTGGAGATCGCCCGCCGCGTCAAGTACCCGGTCGCGGTGCTGTTCCAGATTCCGAAGCAGCCGCTGTACGGCGGGAAGAAGGAGGACGCGCTGATCGCCGAGACGTTCGTGCGGTTCCTCGAAACGAAAGACAGCTCGTGGCCCCTGCTCTTCCCGATGGCGAAGAGCGTGGTCAAGGCGATGGACGCGCTGCAGGAGATCGGCAAGAAGGAATGGAACGTCGAGGTGAAGCACTTCGTCATCACCGGCGCGTCGAAGCGGGGGTGGACGAGCTGGCTGACGGCCGCGACCGGCGACAAGCGGGTGAAGGCCATCGCGCCACTCGTCATCGACACGCTGAACTTCCAGAAGCAGATGCCGCACCAGTTCAAGTCGTTCGGCAAGTACAGCGAGCAGATTCACGACTACGAGGAGCGGAAGCTGCTGCCGCTGCCGGACACGGACGACGCCCGGCGGCTGTGGGCGATGGTGGACCCGTGGGTCTACCGCGACCGGCTGACGCTGCCGAAGTTGCTCGTCCACGGCACGAACGACCCGTACTGGGCGCAGGACGCGCTGAACCAGTACTGGGACGACCTGAAGGGGGACAAGTGGGTGCTGTACGTGCCGAACGCCGGCCACGACCTGCGGCCGCAGGACCAGCCGAACCAGCCGGGGGCGAAGAAGGACGTGTTCCCGCTGAAGGCGATCGACACGCTCGGGGCGTACTCGCGGCTGATCCTGTCGGACAAGAAGCTGCCGAAGGTCGAGTGGAAGGACGCGGGCGTGAAGAACAACTACGCGACGGCCCAGACGCACCTGGGCACGGCCCCGGCGAGCGTGCAGACGTGGACGACCACGTCCGCCACCCGCGACTTCCGGAAGGCCGTGTGGGTGAAGAACGCGCCGGAGCCGCAGACGCTCATCGCCCGGCCGCCGGGGGCGGGCGACGGCGAGCCGCCGGTGGTGGTGCTGAACCTGCCGGTCCCGGCGAGCGGGTACGCGGCCGGGTTCGTGGAGTTCACGTTCGACCTCGACGGGTCGAAGTTCAACCTCTCGACGCCGATCACGATCGCGGAAGCGAAGAAGTAGTGGGCTGGAATTTCTCACAAGAATTGCAGAAGCACGGCCCCCAAAGCCCGCCCACGACCGTGGGTGGGCTTTCGCGTTCGCACGCGCGGTCGTACTGCGCCCGCGTCGCCCGCCGCCACTACGAGAACTTCACCGTCGCGTCCGTGCTGCTGCCGCGGAAGCTGCTGCCGCACTTCCACGCCGTGTACGCCTACTGCCGGTGGGCCGACGACCTCGCGGACGAGACCGCCGGCGGTGACACCGCGTTGTCACTCCTGGCGTGGTGGCGGCGGGAGCTGCTCTCGATCTACGACGAACGCCCTTCTTCCTCCCTCTCCCCCGGCTTTGCGGGGGAGAGGGCCGGGGTGAGGGGGAAGACGCTC